>NZ_JAKGTG010000069.1:0-1328 GCF_022324845.1 Clostridium sp. YIM B02506 | reverse complement strand
CAATGTCGTCAACTTAGGGAAATATAAAAAATAATAAAAAAAACACTTGACAATAGATAAGAAAAATGAAGTCTCACTATAGATATTAAATTTATAGCGAGGTTTGATTTTATGAAAAATATTAAAGTACTATCCCAAATTTTAAAGAAAACAAACGAGTTAATTGTTTCTAGTGATTTTAAAGAATCATATAGCTTAGGGAATTCATTCTCAAGAAAAAGAAAATTATCCTTTTCTAATACGATATACTTTATTTGCTCCGCATTACGTAAATCTATAGCTACAGAAATAAGTGATTTTATTGAAGATCATACATATTTAAATTTTCCTCATATCTCAAAACAAGCATTTTCTAAGGCAAGGCAGAATATATCGACTGAAGCATTTAAGGAATTATGTAGGCTATTTGTTGATTCTTTTTACAAATCCACAAAAACTCTTAAGAAGTGGAATGGATTTAATATACTGGCCGTTGATGGAACAAGTTTACAAGTTCCAGATACGGCTGAATGTGGTGAATATTTTGGATTAAGTAGTAATCAGAACAAAACAAGAACTGCTATCGCATCGGCGTCAGCTTTGTATGATGTACTAAATGATATTATAGTTGATGCTAAAATCATAAAATACAGAACAAGTGAAAGAGAATTGGCTAAACAGCATATAGAATCAATAGGTGATAAAATTTCACTAAAAAATAGTATTGTAATTTTTGATAGAGGGTATCCATCATATGATATGTTTGATTATTTAAATAGTAAAAGCCTATACTTTTTAATGAGAGTATCAAGCTCTTTCAAACTTGCTCAATCTACTGAATCCGATGATTCTACAATAGAATATAAGTTAAATGGGGAAATAAAGAAAGTAAGGGTATTAAAGATTAAACTTTCTGATGAAATAACTGAGGTATTAGTGACTAATATGTATAATAATGAAATTACACCGATGGAATTTAAAGAACTTTATTTTCTTAGATGGGGAATAGAATGTAAATACAAAGAGCTTAAAAGTAGTATTGAAATAGAAGAATTCTCTGGAACCAAGCCAATTGCAATTGAACAAGATTTTTATGCATCTATTTATTTGTCGATGGTTGCATCACTTATAAAGAAAGATGCCGATGAAGCGATAGCAAATCATAATAAGGATAAAAATTTAAAGTCAGAATATCAGGCAAATAGAAATTTTATATTAAGTAAAGTTTTAAAAAAGATAATATCGATGATGGCAAAGCCTATTTTAGGCAAAAGACTATTAGAAAGTATATTAGAGAAGGCTAAAAAAATACGCTCACAAATACGTCCAAACCGTAGTCATGAGCGAAA
>NZ_JAKGTG010000067.1:0-1515 GCF_022324845.1 Clostridium sp. YIM B02506 | reverse complement strand
GGGGATGTAGAAAGATTTGTGTGAAAACAAATCTACTACATCCTTTTTTGCATTATCTAATGGTAGATTTGGAATAATATTCTTAAAATAAAGGAGGATTCCAAAATGAAGGAAATAGAAATACCTAATATAAACTATCAAGAAGAAGTTAAAAAGTGTAAGACTATGGAAGACGTAGTTGGTAAAAATGGATTGATGCAAAAATTGTTTAAAGATGTTATTCAACAACTTCTAGAAGCTGAAATGGATGAATCATTAGGGCGTGAAAGGTATGAAAGAATAAACGATGATGAAGAGAAAAACTACAGAAATGGTTATTCTAAAAAGAACGTAAGAAGCAGTTTTGGAGAGGTAGAACTTGACATTCCACGTGATAGAAAATCTAAGTTTGAGCCGGTAACTATAAGAAAGTATCAAAATGAATGTAGTGAATTAGATAAAAAGATAATTGGACTATATGCTAGAGGCATGTCAACTAGAGACATTCAAGCCGAACTAGAAGAGTTATATGGAATAGATGTATCTCCAAGTATGATATCCAATATAACTGATAAAGTAATGGCTTCCGCCGCCGAATGGCAAAATAGAATGCTAGATGATATTTATCCTATAGTATACATGGATGCTATTCATTTTAAAGTAAGAGACGATCATAGAATTGTTACAAAGGCGGCTTATATATGTATGGGAATTGACATGGAAGGCTATAAAGATATTTTAGGAATATGGATTGGCGAGGCTGAAGGAGCTAAATTCTGGTTAGGTGTCTGCAATGATTTAAGCAATAGAGGTGTTAAAGATATATTTATAGCATGTATGGATGGCTTGAAGGGATTACCTGATGCCATAAGAACTGTATTTCCTAATGTATGTATTCAAAGCTGTATAATTCACCAGATTAGAAATTCTATGAGATATATACCTTATAAAGATAGAAAAGAATTTATGGTAGACCTAAAGAAGGTATATAAGGCATCAACAGAAGAAGTAGCGCTAGCGCAGCTCGATTTGTTAAAAGAGAAATGGGATAAAAAGTATTCAAACGTGATAGATTCATGGTATGTAAACTGGGATAAACTTTCAACTTTTTTCTCATTTACCGAAGGCATAAGAAAGATGATATACACAACCAATGCGTTAGAAGGATTCAATAGACAGCTTAGAAAGTTTACTAAAACTAGAACAGTATTTCCGACAGATGATTCTCTTAGAAAATCATTGTATTTGGCAACTGATGTAGTTATGAAGAAGTGGACTTCACCAGTTCCAAATTGGGGCATAATTTTATCTCAATTTATGATAATGTTTGGTGAGAGAATTAATAAAGATGATATAATTTAAGCTTGTACTTTTTCTTGAATTAATGTATATAAAACCTATTTTTACAAAAGATAAAAACATAATACAACTTAGTATTAGTATTTCAATTAATGTATAAAAATATAACTGGAAAGCAAATTTCCAGTTATATAAATGAACATAATTTATAATTCACACAAAATTTTTCACATTCTC
>NZ_JAKGTG010000066.1:0-1529 GCF_022324845.1 Clostridium sp. YIM B02506 | reverse complement strand
CAGAGTGTCGACAAAGTCGACACTTTTTTCTTTTTAATATAAAATATTATTGGGTGATAAATTATGTTAACAAAGAGAAATCAAGAATCAAGAAAACAAGTAGAATTTAATAGTTTAGAAGATTTAGTTCCAAGTGAACACTTATTAAGAAAAGTAGATAAATCAATTAGATTTGATTTTATATATGACGAAGTTAAACATCTATACTCTGGAATTGGAAGACCAAGTATAGATCCAGTAGTTTTAATAAAAATAGTGCTTATTCAGTACTTATTTGGAATTCCTTCAATGAGACAAACTATATCTGAAATACAAGTCAATATTGCTTATAGATGGTTTATTGGATACTCGATTAGCGAAGCTATTCCTCATTTCTCAACTTTTAGTAAGAACTACGAGCGCCGCTTTAAACATACAGATTTGTTTTCAACAATATTTATAAAAATATTAGAAATAGCTGAATCTGAAGGATTTATAGCCCCTGAACAAATTTACATAGATTCAACTCATATTAAAGCATCTGCCAATAAGAAGAAAAATATTAAAATTGATGTTGAGGTAGAAGCCAAAAAGTATAAAGATCAATTAGACAAAGAAATTGAAGAAGATAGAAAAAAGCATAATAAGAAACCACCAAAAGGCGACTCTAAAGTGGAAACAAAAACTATAATTCAAAGTACTACAGACAAAGATAGTGGAATGTTCTATAAAACTGAAAAAGAAAAATGTTTTGCTTATTTAGCCCACACTGCGTGTGATGACGCAAATTTTGTTTTAGGATTTGAAGTGACAGCAGGCAATATACACGATAGCGTAGCTTTTGAAGATGTCTATAAGAATGTATATACGCGCTATAAAGATGAAATAGTAATAACAGCTATTGATTCAGGATACAAGACTCCTTATATTGCAAAAACCATTTTAGAATCAGGGGTACTACCCTCAATGCCATATAAGCGTCCTATGACCAAAGATGGATTTTTCAAAAAATATGAATATACTTATGATGAATTTAATGATATCTACATATGTCCAAATGGTAAAGAACTCAAATATTCTACTACGAATAAAGATGGTTACAAGCAATATAAATCCAATTCTTCTGATTGCATTAATTGTCCTAGCATTTTACAGTGTACTAATAGTAAGAATAAACAGAAAGTCGTAACCAGACATGTTTGGGAGCACTTTCTTGAGGAAGCTGAACATTTAAGACATGATAAGTATGTTAAATGTGTTTATAAAAGAAGAAAAGAAACAATTGAACGTGTCTTTGCTGATGCAAAGGAAAAACATCGCATGAGATATACTCATTTGAGAGGTTTGGCTCAAGTAAAAATGGCAGTCACGCTTACTTTTTCATGCATGAATTTAAAAAAATTAGCAAATAGGCTGTGGAAAAGAGCAAAGAAAAAACCTCTTTTCCACAACAATATTTTTAAAACAACCACATTATTAATCCAATTTATGAATTGTATAGCAAAAGGGGTATTTTCATATTTGAAAATACCCCTTTTGTCAACGGTCTG
>NZ_JAKGTG010000065.1:0-1598 GCF_022324845.1 Clostridium sp. YIM B02506 | reverse complement strand
CATTGAACATATTTGATAATTTATGCAGAGGATATCTACCGGAATATAAGATACCCTCTGCACTTCTTTTCTTAAGAATAATTGAATTTTTTTGCATCAAAATAACTCCTTCGTTTGGAGGAGTAAAAAAAGTTTATATTTTTAGAAATTTATGCTAATCTATAATTAAAAGAAACAGCACATGTTCCGGCAGTTACACGCTGTCGTTTTCGGTTTGGTCTTATGGGAAGTACAAACCGTTGAATAGTAGTTTCTATATCATAAGCAGGCTCCTTTCCTCTATATTTGAAAAAGTTTAGACAGATTTTGGTGGCTTGTGTGAAATTGACCTGTAGTTGATACCTGCGGTCTTTTTCTTTTGGGATGATATTCATGGTTATACACATACTAAAATTATACATGAGTAATCTGGCATATATTTCCTGTAGGATTGAGTTTTCTTGTTTTGAATGGAATGATCTTAGACCAAGAATATACTTTATCTCTCTAAATCCAGTTTCAATTCCCCAACGTTGCTTATAAATAGATTTCAAATCTTCTACAGTAAATAGATTTTCTGGAAGACTAGTTGCCAAAGATTCATAGTTGCCATCGGCAAGTTTAAATCTAACAAACCGTATTTCCAATTCGTAATCTGGACTTTTACTGTTTTCAATGTAGTCAAACCTGCTGCGTTTTGAAAAATATTTATATTTTTTGGGATTAATTGCTGCTGGTCCTGTGGAATGTCGCGTAATAACAACTTTTTTAGTAACATCAAACTCATCCAATTCTGGCAGTTCCATTCCTGACAGCATGCCTGTGCTTTTTATGTCTTTAACTCGAATTACATAATCAAAAAGCCTCTCTTCAATATGTGCGAATAAATTATAATTCTCATATCCTCTATCAGCTATAATAATAGCTGGGTACTTTTCTGTGATACGATCAACCAGGTCACATGCAGCACCACATTCATTTTCTTTTAGTCCTTTTTGGACAATTGCATCTATAAATTTTTTACTGCATACATCAAAAAGTGCATTTAGATGTAAAGTTGAAACATGATTATCTCCAATAACATTTTCTTCTTTTGGGTTATAAGGAAGCGTCAAATCACTTCCGTCAATCGCCAAAAGGCGATACCCGTTGAATAAAGATGGTTCTAAATCGGTTTGCTTATTGAATTTATGAAATAGATGTTCCAGAGCCGTATAACTCAGCTTTTTTCGTTGTTGAACAAATGCTGATACAGTAGGAAACCCTTCTTTATATTCAAAGAATTCACCAATTTCATGTCCTAAACTGTTACTTCCAAAAGACAAAATGAACTGCATTAAAGTAGAGAAATCAAATTTTCTATTTCTACAAAAGCAAGTACTATCTGAAACAGTAAATTCTTCTGGAGTATTTGACATCTCTTTAATGATTTCTAATATATAGTTTTTAAATTTATTTGCATTTGTGTTCATTGCGTCACCTCCTGTAATAAGGGGCTTCGCCACATTTTTCAAAACTTTTGTCAATACTTTTTTTGAAAATTTCTTATAAAAAAAAGCAGGGCATGTATTTCTACATACTCTACTCTTTGAGTGTATCATCTTAACTTAATGACATTG
>NZ_JAKGTG010000064.1:0-1697 GCF_022324845.1 Clostridium sp. YIM B02506 | reverse complement strand
AATTTCCTCGTATTATAAAACCATAGAAATAAATACGAATATTTATTTCTATGTTGAAAACTCTAACTAGTGAAAATTGAAAATTGAATAGAGTATTGACGTTAATTTCCTGGGAGCATACGCATACCCGATCTTTAGACTGTTATCTCATTCAATGAATTCTATGAGTAACTGGTTAGGTTTCTATTTATTGTAGAATTACCTGAATAACAAACGAGGATATAGTTCATTGAGTTTATGAGAATTCTATTCAAAATTAAAGGAGGAAATGTACTATGAATAACTTTATTAATGACTACGTTGTCGGAGTAGATGTTTCATCAACATCTTCTGTAATTACTATACTTAAACCCGACGGCGAAGCATATGGAAAAACATTCTCTATTACAAATGATTTAATAGGCTTTAACAAATTAATATCAATCTTAAATGATATTAATTCTAAGCACTCAAAAAGAGCAAAAATCTTTATGGAATCTACAGGCATGTACCATCTTTTGTTGCATAACTATTTTACTAATAATAATTTTGAGTGTTTTATTATAAATCCTATTAGTACTAAGAATTTTGCTAAGCAAAGTATAAGAAAGGTAAAAAACGATAAGATTGATTCGTTGAGGATTGCCCAATTAGCTCAATCCCCAACATTTTCAATTCAAAATACCTTTAATGAAAATTTCTTTTTACTGAAAAAATTGTGTAGAGAATATGATTCAATTATTGATCATAGGTCTCATTTCAAAAAAAAGTTAAATTCATTACTTAACTTAGTATTTCCAAAGTTTGATAAAGTATTCAGTGATACATTTAGTCCTATTCCGCTAGCCATATTATCAAAATATCCTACTTATAATGACTTTTTAGCTACACCTAAATCTGATGTGATTAAGCTTATGAAGTCTACCATTAACCATTCTAACGAATGGGCCGAAAAAAAATATAATTTAGTACTTAACATAGCTCTTGAAGCTAAGTCTCTTAAAATACCAACCTCATATTTAGGTAGTGAAGTATGTTGTTTTATTAATATAATTGAATCTTTTTCTAAAACTTCTGATATCTTAAAAGAACAAATTTATTTACTTCATAAAGAAATGCCTAACCTTGAGCAAAACTTAAAGTTACTTTGTACTCATCCTGAAGTCGGTTTTATGAGTGCAGTAACTCTATTAGCTGAAATTGGTGACATTAATAATTATAAATCTGCTAAAAAAATAGTTGCATTTCTTGGTGTAGATACCTCAGTATCGCAATCTGGGAATTATAATAGCACTCATAATAAACTTACTAAACGTGGCTCGCGCCTTGCTCGAAAAACTTTATATAACCTTGCTATAGGTTCAATTAAAACTCGACGAAATGGTGCTCCAGCTAATCCTATTTTGCTTGCATACTATAAACGACTAACTAAATCTAAACCTAAAAAAATAGCCATATGTGCTATAATGCATAAATTAATCAACCACTTTTTTGCAATTTTAAGAGATCAACAACCTTTTGAACTACGATTACCTGAGATACATGAAAAAAATTATCTATCGAAACAACTAACCCTTACTGCAATTTAACAAATAATTTTAATATACTATTTATCCATTATTCGTATGTAAATAATGGTTTATTAAGTATACCTCTTTTTAGCAAAAATAAATTCAAAAAAATTATTGACTTTTTATAACTGGTCTAAAGAATAAAAA
>NZ_JAKGTG010000063.1:0-1861 GCF_022324845.1 Clostridium sp. YIM B02506 | reverse complement strand
GCATAGCTCAGCTGGGAGAGCACCTGCCTTACAAGCAGGGGGTCACAGGTTCGATCCCTGTTGTGCCCACCAATAGTTATAATATTAAATTATAACCAAGCAAGTTTAATCAATAAGCATTAAAAGTAAATATGTGCTGGCATGGCTCAACGGTAGAGCAGCTGACTTGTAATCAGCAGGTTGTAGGTTCGATTCCTATTGCCAGCTCCACAAAACATGGAGGAGTTCCCGAGTGGCCAAAGGGGGCAGACTGTAAATCTGTTACGTTTCGTTTCGATGGTTCGAATCCGTCCTCCTCCACCAATAAAAGTAGATTATTCTACTTTTTATTTTTTTTTATTTATTATAAATTTTTATTGAAATATTAATCTAATAATGATATAATTATTCACGAAATGAATAATGATAACTCTTATCAAGAGAGGTGGAGGGATAGGGCCCTACGAAACCCGGCAACCTGTGTTATGCACAAAGGTGCCAATTCCTGCAGTGAAAAATCTGCGAGATAAGAGAGAGAATTAATTTATCAAGTCTCTTCTTATCGGAGGGCTTTATTTTTTTTGCAATAATATATCGAAGGGAGAAATAAAATGAAAAGATTATTTACATCTGAATCAGTTACAGAAGGACATCCAGATAAAATCTGTGATCAAATATCAGATTCAGTTTTAGATGCTATATTTGAACAAGATCCAAATGCTAGAGTAGCATGTGAGACAGCAGTTACAACTGGAATGGTAATTGTAATGGGGGAAATATCAACTAAATGTTATGTGGATATTCCTAAGGTAGTTAGACAAACTATTAGAGAAATAGGTTACGATAGAGCAAAATATGGATTTGACTGTGATACTTGTGCAGTATTAACTACTATAGATGAGCAATCATCAGATATAGCTCAAGGAGTAGATGAAGCTTTAGAATCTAGAGAAGGCGAAATGGATAAAATCGATGCAGTTGGAGCTGGAGATCAGGGAATGATGTTTGGTTTTGCAACTAATGAAACTCTAGAATTAATGCCAGCACCTATAGCTATGGCGCATAGACTTTCAAGAAGATTATCTGAAGTAAGAAAAAATGGAACTTTAGAGTATTTAAGACCAGATGGAAAAACTCAAGTTACAGTAGAATATGATGATAATAAAGTAAAAAGAATTGATGCTATAGTAGTGTCAACTCAACATGGACCAGAGGTATCACAAGAACAAATAAAAAGTGATATTTTAGAACATGTAATAAAGGCTGTTATACCAGCTGAATTATTAGATGAAAATACTAAATATTATATAAATCCAACTGGAAGATTTGTTATAGGGGGACCACAAGGAGATGCTGGTTTAACTGGTAGAAAAATAATTGTTGATACCTACGGCGGATACGGTAGACATGGTGGCGGAGCTTTCTCAGGAAAAGATCCAACTAAGGTAGATAGAAGTGCAGCTTATGCGGCTAGATGGGTTGCAAAAAACCTTGTAGCAGCTGGTGTTGCTGATAAATTAGAGATAGAAGTAGCTTATGCTATAGGAGTTGCTAAACCAGTGTCAATAGAAGTAGATACATTTGGAACTGCTAAAATAGCTGATGATAAAATAATCGATATAATAAATAAGGTATTTGATTTAAGACCAGGAGCTATTATAAGAGACTTAGATTTAAGAAGACCTATATATAAGAAGACAGCAGCTTATGGACATTTTGGAAGAACAGATGTAGAACTTCCTTGGGAACAACTAACAAGGGTTGAAGAAATAAAAAAATTAATATAGTATATTAAAAAAAGTGGTTATAGAGAATGTGAAAAATTTTGTGTGAATTATAAATTATGTTCATTTATATAACTGGAAATTTGCTTTCCAGTTAT
>NZ_JAKGTG010000062.1:0-2834 GCF_022324845.1 Clostridium sp. YIM B02506 | reverse complement strand
TGTTGATTTATACTTAAAACTGACCCACCTTTAACGAGTAAAGTTGACCCACCTATAATGGATAAACTATCCTAATCTTTGAACCAAAGATTAGGAGGAATAAAGGTGAAAGATGTGAGAGATTGGATAACAGTCAAAACAATGTATAAGAAAGGAGTTCCGATTCGGCAAATAGCCAGAGAATTAAAAATATCCAGAAATACAGTTAAAAGATTAATACGATTTGAAGAAGAACCTAATTATAAGAAGCGAGAATATGAAACAAAAATTGATGATTATCTAGAAGAAATCAGAGTTTGGTACCTTGATCCCGAATATAACTTCATTGGGACAAGAATTTATAGAGAGTTAAAGAAAACTGGATATGCTGGAAGCATATCGCCAGTATACAGATATTTAAATAAACTAAAAGAAGATAAAATTAATATTCCATTAAAAGCTACGAAACGTATCGAAACACCTTTAGGTGATCAATCACAATTTGATTGGGCACATTATGTAATGACTATAGGTGGTGAAAAAATAACAGTTTATTGTTTTTCATTAATTTTATCAGCATCAAGGAAAAAAGCTATTATATTTTCTAAGTCTTGCGACGGCGAAGCTACATATGAAGCAATACACTTATTATTTAAGAAATTTGGAGGCGTAACAAAAGAATTATTAATAGATAATCCAAAAGCTTTAGTAGATTCTAATAAAGCTGGGGATGAAGTTAATTTTAATACTAATGCATTAAGATTAGCACATTATCTAGGAATATCTCTAAATGCCTGCAACCCTTACAGGGCGAGAACCAAAGGTAAAGTAGAAAGACCTTTTCAATATATTGAAGAACAATTTGTGAAAGGAAATAAGTTTAATTCTATGACTGAATTAAATCAAGCAGCTGATATATTTATAGAGGAAGCTAATAATTCTGTCCACAGAACTACGCGAAGAATAACAAATGAGTTCTTTCTAGAAGAATCTCCACATTTAATACCGTTAAGAAGTAAACCTTTTATAATTTGTGACCTTAAAGAGAGAAAAGTAAGTTTAGATTCATATATTTCTGTAGATGCTGTAAAGTATAGCGTACCTGTTGAATATGTAGGTAAAAAAGTATCATTTAGAATAACATTAGGATATAAATTAGAAATATTTAATAAAGCTTTAGATATAATTGCATCTCATGAAATTATAAAAGATAAGGGGAAAATGATTACAGTAGATACTCACTATGGTGATTTAAATAATATTGCACCAAAATCTATCCCTGAAATAATAAGACAATTTGAAAATACATTTTCTAACGGGAAGGTATTCTACAAAAACTGTATTCCCTATTTAAAGCAACCTAGTTATCACTTGCGTCAAATAATTAAACTCAAGGAGTTATATGATATCGACTCGTTAGACTTAATTTTAAAGTATTGTATTGATAATAATATCTATGAAATTAAAGATATAAAAACCGTATTAAAAACACAGTATTTTAATATTGTAAAAGGCATGAATTCAGAAGATGAACTCCTTACTATAAGTGAAACTAGCCGTGATTTATCTTATTATGAGGAGGATCAGTTTTAATTATGAAAGACAGGATTAACACAGCACCAGACCATATTAAATCTCTTCTTAAGCAATTTAAATTGTTAGATATTCAGTTAAACTATGAAGAAGAAATAGCTTACGCTATCGAAAATAATCTTGGACATAGAGAATTTTTAGCAAGATTATTAGACATCGAGGCTAAAGGAAAAAAAGAAAGAAATACTGAGCGTAATATTAAGGCTGCAAAATTTGAGGGAATAAAAACATTGGATGGATTTGATTTTTCCTTTCCTGATAAAATTAATGAAGCTAAAGTAAGGGATTTAGAGACACTAACATTTATAAATAACAAAGAAAATGTAATTTTAATCGGCCCGCCAGGCGTCGGCAAAAGTCATATTAGTATATCACTAGGAGTATTAGCTTGTAAAAATGGGTTTAAGGTATTATTTACTACAGCTCAAGAATTTATGGACAAGTTGTATGCTAGCTATCTTCAAGGCTCTTTAGAAAGTAAATTTAAAGCCTTGCGAAAAGTAGATCTACTAATAATTGATGAATTAGGTCATTTTCAAATGGATAAAGAAAAAGAGAGCATATTCTTTCAAATCATCCGCCAACGATATGAAAAAAGCTCTCTAATAATAACTACCAATATACCACTAGGTAATTGGGATAAAATATTTACTAGCAAATTAGCTGCAACTGCAATACTTGATCGACTAATGCATCACTGTCACTTAATAAGTATAACAGGGGATAGCTATAGAGTAAAGGGGATTAAATAGGAGGATTTTACAATGAAACATGATCATAAAGATTTAGATTATGAAAAGTTTATACATATATTTAATAATGAAGGAAAAAAAGCAGCAAAAGAGTTTGTCGCCAATACAACTTCAATTAATTATGACTATTTTGTTAGGTTATTGAAGAAATATACTAATTACGTATATAATAGGCCGTTTAAGAGATATGAACTTTCCTCTGAGGGGACTAGTACTTTTATGAGTATGGATGATTTAATAAACAAAGGAAAAGATGATGCTACAAAAGTTGTAGTATCTATTCCTGAAAAAGTTTATTATAAAGATCCTATCGATACAATAAATATAGATATACTTCAAGATAGGCTTATAGAAATATCTAAGTATATTAAAATTAGTCAAAGCACCAAAAGTATTGAAATTAATATGTGCCGCTTACGCGAAAGCGGGTATGATCTTAGCGTTATAAATTAAATATTGATGGGTCAATTTTATTTGCAAAAGTGGGTCAAAAGTAGTTGACAATCTACA
>NZ_JAKGTG010000061.1:0-4002 GCF_022324845.1 Clostridium sp. YIM B02506 | reverse complement strand
CTCAATTTAAGTGTCACACTAATGTGCACAAATTTTAGTTTAATCTTACTCTAAGAATTACGTTGACTATAAATAAGTTTATTCAAAACTTCTTAAGTTTCCTCTGTTTAATTTTCAAAGACCATTTTCGTCATTATTCGTCACCGTTCATCGGCAACATATAATATGTTATCACATTGTTTTTGTTATGTCAACTGTTTTTTTATATTTTTCAGTTAACATTTATATTCTCAGAAACTTTATGTTTTCTGCGGAACGTGTTTTATCTTAACATCTATATCAGATGTCTATTTATTATTATAACATATTCACACAAACTTATACCCGTAATTCTTAATATATCTCTATATTTCTTTGATTTCATATTATGGATACACCTGGAACTGTTTTATCAGTGTATAACGTTTACTATTTCTTTGTTTTCTTTATTCGACTATTATTTTTTATTAAGTGTTATAATATATTGGGGTGATTTTTATGGCTATTAATTTTAAAAATGATTGGCAAGAGCTTTTAGAAGAAGAACTTTCTAAAGAATATTATTTAAAACTTAGGCAATTTCTCATAACAGAATATAAGACAACAACAATTTATCCTAATATGCATGATATTTTTAATGCATTACACTATACGGCATATAAAGATGTTAAAGTAGTGATTTTAGGGCAAGATCCTTATCATGGACCTAATCAAGCACATGGTTTAAGCTTTTCAGTAAAACCAGGCGTCGGTATTCCCCCTTCACTTCTTAACATGTATAAAGAATTACAGACAGACTTAGGATGTTATATACCTAATAATGGATATCTAAAAAAATGGGCTGATCAAGGAATTTTATTATTAAATGCATCCTTAACAGTAAGAGCTCATACTGCTAATTCTCACAAAGGGAAAGGATGGGAGATATTAACTGATAAAATAATCTCTTTATTAAATGATAGAAAAGATCCTGTAGTATTTATACTTTGGGGAAATAATGCTATTTCAAAAGAGAAACTCATAACAAACAAATATCACTACATAATAAAATCAGTACATCCTAGTCCACTATCCGCATCTAGAGGTTTTTTTGGCTCAAAACCATTTTCTAAATGTAATGACTTTCTAAAATCTATAGGTAAAAATCCTATAGATTGGCAAATAGAAAATATTTAAGGTTAAAGGGAAAAATAATTGTTTTTCCCTTTAGCTTTTCTAAAATCATATATAATTTCATTATTTATTAATATTTCCATCTATAATGAGCATATATAGGATTATTAAACCAACTTAATTTAGCTTCAGATGCCTTAGGGGTGGAATTATGAATCACGTATGGTATTCCATCACTATCTCTTTTGTCAGATACTATAGCAATATGTTCATACCCTTCTACAAATACCACTATATCACCTGGCTGCCATTCTTTAAGGTTATTTATATCATCAACATTAAGTTCTGTTGTTAAGGTATCACAATATCTTTTAAAGAAAGTATCTTGATTTAATACTCTTCTAAAATCTATATTAGGATCTGGTTTACTGTTTACTCTCCTATATTCTTTTAAATTTTCTCTAATATCCTTATCCAACAATTCTTTAATTGAGACATTTATCGCATTGAACCCTCTCCATATTACATCAGTACATACGCCTTCACCTTCTGGTGGATAACCTCCTGTATAATATGCATCTTTATATAAAGTTCCTATTTCCACTTCTTTTCTTGCCTCATTTACTATGTCTATTGGATCAGGTATACCATTATTATTTTTATCTTCTTTAGAACTTTCATCAGGTACTACGACTTTTTTTATTGGCAAATTTTCTATTATATCTCCTATAGAGTTATCTTCTAAAATGCTTTTATATTTTTGTTTTAAAAATCCTGTAGTAGCAATACTTATAATAATTAAGAGAACACAAAAAATTAATACTTTTCTTTTCCTCATATACTCCCCTTTATTAAAACATAGAAATCTCTATATTTTATTTTAATATAATAACTTCTTAAATTTTATATTCTCTATTGTATTACTCTTTTCCTTCTATCTTTCTAATATTATTCATGTTAGTAATATATTTACTTCCCATCCTCAGCTTCCTTATTTTTAGATAATTCTACTCTGCTCCATGGGATAGCAAGACTAACTTCATTTTTTTCTAATATCTCAAGTATGGTAAGATTTATATCCTCTTTAGTTTTCTCATAAGCTAAATACTCCATTACATTGGTATAGAAATATATAGATACATCTAAACTGTGTTCTGAAAAAGCATTAAAAGATACTATCACTAGCTCTTTATCAACTCTTTCATCATTCAAAAGAAAATCTTCAATTTCTTTCACTAAGATTTTAATCTTTTTACTGCGAGTCCCATAATCTAATGGTAACTTAAAAAATATACGTCTCTTTTTTCTATCAGTCCAATTAATTATATAGGAATTAGCAAGCTTAGAGTTTGGTACAGTAACTAATGCCTTTGAGAAAGTCCTTATTTTTGTACTTCTAAATGTTATTTCTTTCACTATGCCTTCAACGTCTGAGGTTTGAATCCAATCTCCTATAGAAAAAGGTCTATCAAATAAAATAACCATTCCTCCAAATAAATTTGAAAAAGTCTCTTGTGCTGCCAAAGCTATAACCACTCCTGATACTCCAAGTCCAGTAACAAATCCAGAAAATCCAAATTCTCTTGAAAATATACTTACAGCAGCTATTAATGCTAATATTCTAATTATAATAGATATAAAGGGGAAAATTATCTTATTAACTTTATCTGTATATTTATTTTTTATTCTATTATATAGAAGAGAATCTTCCATTGTAACATTGTAGATTATCCAAGTAAAAAATATAACTAACCCACATCTTAATACCTTTTCAGTTATTAACGTAAGTTCTTCTTTATATATACTCAAAGCTAAATATTTTAATGAAAAGTATAATCCTAATATATCTATTAGAAACTTTAACGGTTTCTCCAAAGATTCAAAAATTTTATCGTCTAAAGTGTTTTCAGTCTTTTTGATAAATTTGCAACAATATGTACAGATATATTTTACAAAAAGCTTTTTAAAAATAAGAAACCCTATATAAATTAATAGGGCTATTACAAGCACATCAAAAGGTGAATGCGCTATTATATTAATAATTTTATTTATTTCATCCATAGTTACCACCCAAAAAATCATTATTCTTTATTATGTGTACTTAAGGATTTTTCATTCTAACCTTGCAATATTTATTTATAATAGTAAAATATAGTTATATTTTCTAAGGAGGCTGGTAATATGGATTCGAAACTTTCTAGAGATGATGCTTGGTCTTTATTATGTAGATATACCAAAAGTGATTCTCTACTTAAGCATGCTCTTGCTGTTGAAGGCGTAATGAGACATTTCACAAAATTATTGGATGAAAAAGATATAGATAAATGGGGAATCGTAGGACTTCTTCATGATCTTGATTATGAAATGTATCCAGATGAACATTGTATAAAAGTCCAAGAAATAATGAAAGCTCATAATATATCTGATGAATATATACATGCTGTAGCAAGTCATGGTTATGGTATATGTTGCGATATCGAGCCAGTTCATAAAATGGAAAAGGTATTATATACCATAGACGAACTCACTGGACTTATAAGCGCAGCCGCTATAATGAGACCCTCTAAAAGTATTTTGGATTTAGAATTGAAATCAGTTAAAAAGAAATATAAATCTAAAGGATTTGCCGCTGGTGTTGATAGAAACATAATCGAGAATGGAGCAAAAATGCTTGATTTAGAATTAGATTTTGTAATCAAAGAGACCATTGAAGGAATGAAAACCGTAGCTGAGGATATCGGGTTAAAAGGTGATATATAAACGATTCAGATATTTTTAATTTTTTATATTCAATTTAATTAAATACACAAAAAAAGTCTAGCAAAATGCTAGACTTTTGGTGGCTCGAGCAGGAATCGAACCAGCGACACGAGGATTTTCAGTCCTCTGCTCTACCGACTGAGCTATCGA
>NZ_JAKGTG010000060.1:0-5307 GCF_022324845.1 Clostridium sp. YIM B02506 | reverse complement strand
TAGCGTTATAAATTAAATATTGATGGGTCAATTTTATTTGCAAAAGTGGGTCAAAAGTAGTTGACAATCTACACCTTTTAAGAACAGTTTTAATAGTATATAAGTATAGCGTAAAATGAGTCGAAAAATGCTTTTAAAGGGACTAATATCAAAGAATGTGATGAAATAATATATTGTGGCGATATTATTGGAGTTGGACCATTTCCAGAAGAAACTAAGAAAGTCTTTTACGGTGTTAAATAGATGTAAGTTTAAAGTTTAATTGGTAGCTAACATCAACATACCCATTAGTATTATGAGTTGGTAATAGGAATCTCTTGAACGGGGGATTTATATGTTATATTATTATAAATATAAGGAGCCAAGCCGCTCCTTATTAGTGTCTAACTTGACAATATGACTTAGCTGTTGTAAAATTAAAATCTACAATTAAATAATGCAATTTGCGTTTGAAAAACTTAAAATACTAACATGGGGGCGTTTTGGCTTCGACGGGGGTAAGATGGGTTTGATAAGCGAGCCGGGGGAAGCATGGTCCCACGTGATCAACTATGCAATAAATATAAACGCAGAAGACAATTTTGCATTAGCAGCTTAATATAGTTGCTCATCAGCCCAGGGTGCCCACGCCTTGGATCACTGGTGTCATTGAGTGGGAAACGAAGTTTAGCAAAGCTTTGAGCTAAAGGGGTATTTATGAAGCTACTGAAACAGGAAGTCTGTCTGTAGACGTCTTGTGGAGGGAATCCTAAATTACAGAATGCGCTCGGAGAAAGTCAGGCTGGTCTGCTTTCGGACAGGGGTTCGATTCGTAAGATGAGTCGCCTTAAGAAGTGATTCTTAAGTGATAACTTGGCTTTATCGGTGAACCCGAAACAGATAATGCTGTCGGCAATACCGAGAGGTATGTAGAGAAATCTAACAGCCTTGTATCGACTTATAGGTTCCTAAAAGCTTAAGCTTATGGAATACTAAGATAGAAGTTTCAAAACTATATTATAACTTCTATAATACGCCAAGCATCATAATTATAATGATGAAGATATAGTCAGTGCCATACGAAACTATGGATGCACATGACCCCTCGCCTCCACCATAAGAAACCCACCACAGTATTGTGGTGGGTTTTCATTTTATATTCATGAACCTATTATAAAAATCTAATTTCTTTTCTAATGATTCCTCTGAATATCGTCCATTTCTTGGAGTTAAATTTTTATATTCACTAATTATCATATGTGCACGTTTTTTCTTGTCATCCAATATTAGATATGGATAAATATCTATCAATAAATTGATAGCATTGTCATATTTTATAACATAAGAAAAAGAGTTTTTATGCTTATCCTTATTATAGTTTTTCTTGCCTTTAATTGTTCCAATGTTAGCAACTCCTTTTATATAGGTCAGTAGCTCTAAAGATGTAGAGGCTATGGATACACAAGGAGAAGGAAGTTGGTTATTATGAAATCTGGTAAGCATAATACTACCTTCACCATCGATTATTCCTGCTATGTAGGCTTTTTCTACTTTAGTCAAGAGAATCACACTCCTATTTTTATTTTTTGATTATATTTTGTCAAAAGATAGAGCGGATATTCATCGACTAATAAATTTATGGGTAATTTATAAAATGCAGTATAACTTTATGATTTTATTGTTTATAAAATAAGAAATTAATTAATTTACTAAATAAATAATATTTGATAAAATTAGTATATATGAAAATATATTGAAAAAAATTTCAATATATAATTTAGAAATTCTAAAATAAAATATATATGAGACTTGAATAGTTTTTAAATACCTATAAATGATTTGATAAGAAAGTGAAATAAATAGAGGAGACATAAATGGTAAGAAATGAAATTAACGGAACATTAGCAGATTTTCAGATATTAGAATATTGTGAGAGTGGTAAATTAATTATAGATAATTTTAGAAAAGAAAATATAAAGCAAGCTTGTTATGAACTAAGAGCAAGTAATATATACCATGATTTATCATCAGGAAATAAAAAATATGAATTAGTAGCTGGAGAGTATATATTAATAAAACCTAAACAATTAATAGTTATAATTGTAAAAGAAAAACTAGAACTCCCTAAAGATATTTTAGGGAGAATTCTAATTAAAGGAAGTTTGTTTTCTATTGGATTAATTCCAGTAAATACATATGCAGATCCAGGATTTGAAGGTCATTTAGGTTTGGTGATTAATAATAGCTCTAATAATTATATAAAAATTAATGTAGATGAGAATATAGCTAAAATTGAGTTTTCAAAATTACAATTTGCTGTTAAGAAAGACTATAAAGGCCAACATGGTTATAGCACTAATGAATGGGTTATAAAGGAATCTAATATTCTTACTGAAGAAGAAATAAAAAATGATAAAAGAATAGAAAGTGAATTTGATGATATCAAGGGAGCATATGGTAGTATAATTTCAAATTCATTAAGTACAGTTTTTAGATATCAAAGAAAGTTAAGTTTTATGACTGTAGCGTATTCCATTTTAGTGATGATAATTGTTACTTATATGATATGTAAATCAGGAAATCCTAATATAATGTTGTCTTCAATTTTATCCTTTGTAATAGGTATAATAACAAGCGTAGTCTTTACTATCTTTATGAATAATGTAACAAAGATAAATAAGAAAAGGAGCAGATAGTATGGATTTAAATAAAATAATAGAAATACAGAAAGCATTTGATTCTAAACATGGTTGGACGCCTAAAAGTAGCCAAATAGAAGAAATAGTAGATTATATTAATAAAGATATAGTAGGTTTAGTTGGAGAATTGGGGGAATTTTCAAATCAAATTAAAAAAATAAACTTGGTTATTGATTCAAATAGAAGTGGAGAAAAAATCTATTATGACAAGTTAGAAAATTTGTCTGAAGAGATAGTTGATACATTTATATACATCATTCGTATTGCATCGCATTTAAATCTAAATCTTGAAGAAGAATACTTAAAAAAATTACATAGTAATGAATTACGATTTATGGGGTTTGATATAAATGAACAAAGATAAGGTTCTACAACCCATAAAAATAAAAGATGTAACTTTACAAAACAAAATATTTTTTGCACCAATAAATACTGGATATTCTTTTAATGGAAATCCAACAAAAGAGTTGTTGAAGTTTCACCAGATAATGTCTGGAAAAGATATTGCTATAAGTTATGTAGGCAATGTAGCTATAGGAGATTTATATGCGACAAATAATAAAACTTGTTATTTTAATAATGATATGATTATTTGGAAAGAGATATCAGATGAAATAAAAAGAAATGGAAGTATTCCAGGTATTCAATTAGGGTGTAGGTATTCTAATATAACTCCTATACTTAAAATGAATAACAGTACTAACGAAATAAAAGATTATATAAAAAATGCTCAAGACGAAATAAAAAATATATCAATAGAGAAGATAAATGAAATAGTAAATTTATATAAGGAAAAGGCTATTGTAGCGTATGATTTGGGATTTAATATAGTACAAATACATGCTGCACATGGTTATTTTTTATCTTTGATGATCAGTGATGTTTTTAATGTAAGAAAAGATGTTTACGGTTTGGAAAGAGTAAAAGTAATAAGAGATATTGTAAGAGGAATATTAAAAGAGAGACCTAAGATTATTTTAGATGTAAGAATTTCTCTAGTGGAGGGAATAAAAGATGAAAAAGAAGAGATTGCTTACAAATTTGAATTAATTAAGGATCTAGTAAGTATGGGAATAAGTATAATAAGTATATCAAATGGGATATATAACATAGATAAAAAAATGATTTATCCATTAAAAAGTGAGAGTATAAATAAAAAAGTAAAATATGGAGTGCATTTGGCAAATAGGTATCCAAATATAATTTGGAACTTAGCAGGGAATATGGAAAAAGCAATTTTAGATAAAAAAGATGACTTAGATAATTTAACATATTCACTAGGTAGACAATTATTATCAGATCCATTTTTTATAAAAAAATATAAGAAGAATGAAATTGATAATATAAAAAAATGTTTAGAATGTAATAGATGTCACTATTATTCAAATGGACATGAGAGTTTAACTGAATGTATAAATCGTAAAATGAAAATTTAAAAATATAAATAAGAAAAACTTATTAATAGAGGATTTTGAATGAGCTATACGAAAAAACAACATTATATATCTAGATATATAATAAAAAAATTTCTGAATGATAAAGGAAAAATTGATGCTGTTTTGGTAAATTCGGTAAAAAGAATAGTTCAAGATATTAATAATATTTGTACAGAAAATGATTTTTATGAAGATAAGTCTAGAGATGGTCGGTATATTGATAGGAATAGTACAGAAAATAAGTTTGCTGTTATGGAGTCAGAATTAGCAAGTAAAGTAGAGGATTTATTTGAAGTTTTATATGATGAAAGATGTAATGATAGATTAAGACGTATGTATATTACTGGAGAATGGGAGCATTTATCTGTTTATTTAATGCTACATTTAACATTATCCATGGTACGATTACCAAAATTTAAAGAAATTATTTTTAATAAACACGAGCTATCATTAGAAATAAAGCAAATATTTTATAAAGAACTATTATTTGGAAAAATAGAAGCGGAAATATTAGCTTCAAAGAACTTTAAAAACAAGGATTTAGATACGATATTTGAAGTAATAAAATTTAATGATACTTTTAGTGGTGGAATTAATGAGTTGATGAATCATTTAGTTAATAATTATTTTATAGAAATATATAAAGCCCCAACTGAAAAAAAGTTTTTTCTATCAGATTATCCTATTATTATAAATGAGATCGAAGATGTAGATTATTTTATGCCCCTGTCATCCAATTTTGCAATAGCTATGAAAAAAATCGTAAAGAATGGACAATGTAGTATAAGGATTCTTCCAGAAGTTTCAGAAAGAATGATTGATGCTATAAATAAGTTTATAATAGGAAATG
The DNA here is from genome assembly GCF_022324845.1 of Clostridium sp. YIM B02506. NCBI lineage: Bacteria > Bacillati > Bacillota > Clostridia > Eubacteriales > Clostridiaceae > Clostridium > Clostridium sp. YIM B02506. Next base: position 343 of record NZ_JAKGTG010000060.1, on the reverse strand, counting down.
CAACAAGAGTTATAATTGTACAAAATATGACGAGTCTAGATCTTGATTTTATAAGAGCGATTCTTAATTCTGGTACAAAATAGCAAGAGATACTCTTTGAATCCATCAATCATCCCGGGTATTAACAAGGTTATTAAAGTTAAGGTATATTTTAGGGGCTACGTTTCGCCTCCACCATAAAACCCACAAAAATCTAAAATTTGGATTTTAGTGGGTTTTTTGTCTAGAAAACCTCCTGCTATGCCGGTGGACAAAAAGGCTTTAGCTCTAAACAGAAAAAAACTCCTATGATAAAATGAAAGCGACTGACAATCGCAAAACAAATAAATCATAGGAGGTGTCG
>NZ_JAKGTG010000005.1:0-188791 GCF_022324845.1 Clostridium sp. YIM B02506 | reverse complement strand
GGTATCTTATATTCCGGTAGATATCCTCTGCATAAATTATCAAATATGTTCAATGCCTAACTTAATGACATTGCCTAAATTGGCTATCTTTTTTTATTCATAATAATGCTAAAAGGGTAAATACTAGAATAGAAAATATTCAAACTTTTAGGAGGTTAGTATGAAAGTTACAAATGTTGAGGAACTAATGGAAAAACTAAGATTAGTTAGGGAAGCACAAAGAAAATTCTCATCTTTTTCTCAGGAAAAGGTTGATGATATTTTTAGGGCAGCAGCTATTGCAGCAAATAATGCAAGAATTAAATTAGCTAAAGCAGCTGTAGAAGAAACTGGAATGGGTATTGTAGAGGATAAGGTTATAAAAAATCATTTTGCATCTGAATACATATACAATCAATACAAAGATATGCATACCTGTGGTATTTTAGAGCATGATGCTTCTTTTGGAATAACTAAGGTAGCTGAGCCTATAGGTGTTGTTGCAGCAATTGTACCGACTACAAATCCAACTTCTACGGCTATTTTTAAAGCCTTGATTTCATTAAAAACTAGAAATGGAATAATCTTTTCCCCTCATCCAAGAGCTAAAAATGCAACTATACAAGCTGCAAAAATAGTTCTAGAAGCAGCTGTAAAGGCAGGAGCACCAGAGAATATAATTGGTTGGATAGATGAGCCTTCTGTAGAGCTCTCCCAGCTTGTAATGAAGGAAGCTGATATAATACTAGCTACTGGAGGTCCAGCTATGGTAAAGGCAGCTTATTCTTCAGGAAAACCTGCTTTAGGAGTAGGTGCAGGGAATACACCAGCAATAATTGATGAAACAGCACACATCAAAATGGCTGTAAATTCAATATTATTATCTAAAACCTTTGATAATGGAGTTATATGTGCATCAGAACAATCAATTATAGTTATGGAGTCAATTTATGATAAAGTTAAAGCAGAATTAAAAGAACGAGGAGCTTACATATTAAAGGGAGAAGAAGTAGAAAAAGTAAGGAATATAATTTTAAATGATAAAGGTGGATTAAACTCAAACATAGTAGGTCAAAGTGCTTATAAGATAGCAGAAATAGCTGGAGTTAAAGTTCCAGAAGAAGCTAAGGTATTAGTTGGAGAAGTTGAATCTGTAGAAATGGAGGAACCCTTTTCTCATGAAAAGCTATCCCCAATATTAGCTATGTACAAAGTTCAAAATTTTGAAGAGGCATTAATAAAAGGGGCAAGACTTATAGAACTTGGAGGGTTTGGTCATACATCAGTTTTATATACAGATCAGTTAAGATCACAAGACAGAATAGAGAAGTTTGGAATAGCAATGAAAACTGCTAGAACCATAGTAAATATGCCAGCTTCGCAGGGAGCAATTGGAGATATATATAACTTTAAACTAGCACCATCTCTAACTTTAGGCTGTGGTTCTTGGGGAGGAAACTCTGTTTCTGAAAATGTTGGACCTAAGCACCTGTTAAATATAAAACATGTGGCTGAGAGGAGAGAAAATATGCTTTGGTTTAGAGTTCCAGATAAGATTTACTTTAAATATGGTTCTCTAGGAGTTGCATTAAGAGAACTTGGAGACATGGGTAAAAAAAGAGCTTTTATAGTTACGGATAAGGTGTTATATGATTTAGGATATACTACTAATCTAGTTAGGATATTAGAAGAAGGTAAAATAGATTATAAGATATTCTTTGATGTTGAGCCAGATCCAACCATAGCTACAGCTAAAAAAGGTGCTGAAGAGATGGAGAGATTTAAGCCAGATGTAATAATAGCCTTAGGTGGAGGTTCTCCAATGGATGCTGCTAAAATAATGTGGGTATTATATGAGCATCCATCAGTTAAATTTGAGGATTTAGCTATGAGATTTATGGATATTAGAAAGAGGGTATATAAGTTCCCAACCATGGGTGAAAAAGCTTATTTTGTAGCCATTCCAACCTCAGCAGGAACAGGGTCAGAAGTAACTCCATTTGCAGTTATAACTGATGAAAAAACAGGAGTAAAATATCCTTTAGCTGATTACGAGTTAACACCAGATATGGCTATAATAGATGCAGAACTTATGATGAATATGCCAAGAGGACTTACTGCAGCTTCAGGAGTAGATGCATTAACTCATGCTATAGAGGCTTATGTGTCTGTATTAGCATCAGAATATACCAATGGATTAGCATTAGAATCCATAAGGCTTATATTTAAGTATCTACCTTTAGCTTATAATGAAGGAACTGATAATGTAAAGGCAAGGGAAAAGATGGCACATGCAGCAACAATAGCTGGTATGGCATTTGCAAATTCATTTTTAGGAATATGCCATTCAATGGCACATAAACTTGGGTCAATACACCATGTTCCACATGGAGTTGCCAATGCACTCTTAATAAATGAGGTTATTAGATTTAATGCTGTGGATGATCCAAGAAAACAAGCTGCTTTTCCACAATATAAATATCCAAATGTAAAATGGAGATATGGAGTAATAGCAGATTATCTAGGCCTTGGAGGAAATACCCCAGAAGATAAAATAGAGAGATTGATAGAAAAGATAGATGATCTAAAAGCTCAGGTAGGAATGCCAAAGACAATAGAAGAGTTTGGAGTGCCAAAAGATAAATTCTACTCAAGCTTAGATGAAATGGTAGAGCAAGCTTTTGATGATCAATGTACAGGAGCAAATCCAAGATATCCACTTATGAGTGAAATAAAACAGATGTACATAAATGCATTTGAAGGAAAGAAATAATAGTAAAGGACAGCAATGAGGCTGTCCTTTAGTTTAGAATTAAGTTGGTTATATCTTTTTCAAAAGGGTCTAAGCTGTTATATAAGTGATACCGTATTTCACCATTGTCATTAGTTCTAAATAACATAAGATATTTATTAGGATTTCCTAAACTTGGACATATATCTATGTTTTCAATATAAGGTAGGTTATAACATAGAGTTTCGTAGCTAGAGTCTAAGGGATTATAACTAATTATCTTTCCAGTGGAATCATAAGAACTAAAAACTATCTTAGTTCCATCATAGGTTTTATAACCTGATGCAATAGGAGTTTTAGTGCTTTTTATATTTAAAGAATCTGTAGTATTATCTGAAAAAAGTTTAAGGTTATAAAGGTTATTTTCTTCTTTAGAAATACTTAATAAGCCCCTTGAATAATTATCACTAAATAGCTCTGAAGAATAATATATGTTTTCATGAAGTTTGGTTTCTTTTTCTAGAGGACTAAGAGTATAGTTTGTATTTAGGGGATAGCTATACAGGTTCATACTGCCACTTTCAGGTTTACTATAGTAAATAGTAGTATTGTTTAAAGTATCAATAGAAACTATGTTGTGAATATTCAATATGAAATCATTATCCTCTTTTGGCGTAAGTATATATTCTATGTTAAAATCCTTAGAGTTTGATTTTAATATGTTAGGAGAAGATTCATAAACAAAAAAGTTATAATAAGATGATGGATATAAATCTTTATAAGGTTCATTAAGGGACGATACATTAATACTTCCCGGACTAAAAGTAGGGATAGTTATAATGTGTGTTGAGTTAAATAAATAAATATTAGACATAGGAAAATTAGAAATTCTTATTTTAAAAGGTTTTCCATCAGATATATAACCTAGATTATTATCTAAAGTGTAAGAAGATTTATTAAAATCATAAACTCTAATATTAACATTCTCTTGACCTTCAGTTAAAATCAAAAGTTTTGGCTCTTCTTCTGAATTAATTAGTTTGGTATATACTCTTTTATTATCTATAGTAGAAAATAACATATCGCTATCTAAATATTCATAAGTTAGTTGTTTTTGTTTCATTGTATTTGTAGTTATTAACGAAATAATAGAGATAATTAATAATAAAGGCAAAACAAATCTCTTCATAAATTCTCCTTAAGACTATGGTAAATATATGGTATAATAACATTATATACTAAAAAATAAAAATAAAAAAGGATGCTAATTTATGAGTAGATATGTAAAAGAGGGATTTGAAGATTTAAAGAATAAGATATTATTTATTATTTGTATACCTCTGTTCGTAGATATATTAGGTTTGATATTATATGGAAAAATATTTAATGAAAAGTTTGAAAGAAGTATGAATTTCATTAATTTTAAATTTGGAGTTATAGGGGTACCACCTTCTGCATCATATTTAATTGATGGATTTCCAAGTGAACTTGGTATATATTTATCAACTACTTTAAACACAGAGTTTCTACTTAAATATCTAATATTTATACTCATAATGACATTTATAATAGGTGGATACGGAAGTTTGTTAGTTAATTCTCAAAAGGCATCTATAAAAATGTTTTTTAGAGATGGATTTAAAAATTGGAATAAATTTTTTGTAGTTTATTGTCCTAATTATATTATTGGGATATTATATATGATTGAAAGCCCATATAAGTGGTTAGCATTAGTGGTATCTTTTATATATAATATAGTTATATTTTACATAGTGCCAGTCCTTATAGTAGATTATGAAGATATAGCTAAAAGTTATTCTAAGTCTTTTAGAATGTTAATCAATAATTTAAGTAAAACCATAGGGTTGTTATTTGAAATGAGTATATGTTTTTTAGTATTAAACATACCCGTATCAATTTTGGTGAATAGTTTTGGATATATAGGAGTATATATTTCAATAATTCCCATAATAACATTAGGAGTAATATCAAATAAAAGTTTTATTAAGCTATATGAATTACACAAGGGGGATATAAATGATAACTAAACTTAAAAGAGTATTTGGCATATTAGGTGAATTTGAAAAGGGTAGACTTAAGGTTGAACGTATAGGTTTCTTCAAAGCTTTAGGGGTATTATTTATTTGGCAGCTATTTGCCATGCTACCTGAGCTTATTTCAACAGGAATATATGCTATAAAAAAAGAATACTACATGATACCTGTAAGTTTTATACTTCAATTTATATGTAATTTATTTTTTGTATATATAATTTTTAGAATTTTTACTCTGCCTAACACCGAAGAAGTAAGGAAAAAGGCAGTTAAAACAAAAAAAATGATACTGTTTAGTATTTTAATATTATTTGGATATAGAATTTTTTATGTTGGAACCTTAGAACATATAATGAATATACTTCCTATGCCACAGTTTATAGAAGACATCTTTAATATGCTACAAATAGATGATATTCAAGCCTGGGGATTTTTACTTAGCAGTATATTTATAGCTCCTATAGTAGAAGAGGTTGTATGTAGAGGGATAATATTTAATGGTCTTAGAAAGCGTTACTCAGACCTATGGGCTATATTAATATCATCATTTTTATTTGGTTTTATACACCTTAACTTACAACAAGGAATTAATGCTTTTATTATTGGCGTATTGTTCTCTTGGGTGTATGTTAAAACAAATTCACTATATCTTTGCATAGCGCTTCATGCTTTTAATAATTTCATTATAAATCCTATGTATTATGTAATAGGTGAAGATGAAAAGGGAGTTATCGTATCAATAATATTTGCTGTCTTTGGATTACTGATATCAGTTATAGGTATTAGATATTTTATAAAAGAAACAGACAAAATGAAAGAAGAAGATTCCATAGAAATAATTGAATTTTAGATAAATGAAAAAATCTTGTTATTTTAGCAAGATTTTTTTTGTTTGTAACCTTAGTTACCGAAAATATCTTTTATACCCTCTATAATAAAATTGTCGATAGGGACAAGTGATTATGAAAAAAGAATAATTTATATAAATGGAGGAGTTTTAAAAGATGAGTATGTTTTGTTATCAATGTCAAGAAACAGCAGGATGCAGCGGATGTACAGTAAGAGGAGTTTGTGGTAAATCACCAGAACTTGCAGGTCTACAAGATCTACTAATATACACTACTAGAGGTTTATCAGAAATTACTACAAAAGCTAGAGAACAAGGGATAGAAGTATCTCAAGATGTAAATCACTATATAACAATTAACTTATTTACAACAATTACAAATGCTAACTTTGATAATGAAGTATTTTACGGCAGAGTTAGAGAGACTCTTAAGATAAAAAATGAATTATTAGCTAAATTAGCTAACAAAGAAGGTTTATCAGCAGCAGCATTATGGACAGCTGAAACTAACGAAGAGTTTGAAGCAAAAGCTCCAACAGTAGGTGTATTAGCTACTGAAAATGAAGATGTAAGAAGTTTAAGAGAACTTGTAACTTACGGATTAAAAGGTATGTCAGCATACATGAAACATGCTAACGCATTAAACTACAATAATGAAGAAATAGATGCTTTCCTACAAAAAGCTTTAAGCAAAACTTTAGATGATAGCTTAACAGTAGATGAGTTAGTAGCTTTAACTTTAGAAACTGGTAAAGTTGGAGTAGATGCAATGGCATTATTAGATGGTGCTAATACTGGAACTTATGGACATCCAGAATTAACAAAAGTTAATATAGGAGTTGGAACTAACCCTGGAATATTAATTTCTGGACATGATTTAAAAGATATAGAAGAATTATTAAAACAAACAGAAGGAACTGGAGTAGACGTTTATACTCACTCAGAAATGTTACCAGCTCACTACTACCCAGCATTTAAGAAGTATTCACACTTTGTAGGAAACTACGGAAATGCATGGTGGAAACAAAATACAGAATTTGAAAGCTTTAATGGACCAATCCTTATGACAACAAACTGTATAGTACCTCCAAAAGCTTCATACAAAGATAGATTATTTACAACTGGAGCTTCTGGATTTGAAGGATGTAAACACATAGAACCAGGTAAAGATGGAGCAGCTAAAGATTTCTCAGAAATAATTGAATTAGCTAAGAAATGTGCAGCACCAACAGAAATAGAAACTGGAGAAATAATTGGTGGATTTGCACATAACCAAGTATTTGCATTAGCAGATAAGGTTGTAGATGCAGTTAAATCAGGAGCTATAAAGAAATTCTTCGTAATGGCAGGTTGTGATGGAAGAGCTAAATCAAGAAATTACTACACTGACTTTGCAAAAGCAATTCCAAGTGATACAGTAATCCTAACAGCTGGTTGTGCTAAATACAAATACAACAAGTTAGATTTAGGTGATATCGGAGGAATTCCAAGAGTATTAGATGCAGGTCAATGTAACGACTCTTACTCATTAGCATTAATCGCTCTAAAATTAAAAGAAGTATTTGAACTTGAAGATATAAATGAATTACCAATAGCATTCAACATTGCTTGGTATGAGCAAAAAGCTGTAATAGTATTATTAAGCTTATTATACTTAGGAGTGAAGAACATTCACTTAGGACCAACATTACCAGCATTCCTTTCTCCAAATGTAGCTAAAGTTTTAGTTGAAAACTTTGGAATCGGTGGAATAACAAACGTTGAAGATGATGTTAAAATGTTCATGGAAATGTAATTAATATAGAAGGAGCTATCGCAAGGTAGCTCTTTCTTTTATTTTATAGAAATGCTAAACAGGCTAAAGATTAGTCTAAACATAAAATAAGGCCCAAGATAAGGTGCAAGACAGGGCCCAAGATGAGGCCCAAGATAAAGCTGGAAGGTGTTTAATGAGTCTTGGAGAGAAGTGTCTACAGTGCAGAAGCTAGAAGGAATTTGATGAGACTTGCACTCCTATTCGGTAGGCGCGTTTTTCAGCGCCAGTCTAATCCTTTAGTAGAAGGAATCTAATGGAGCTTGAGAAGAAGCTCCTACAGTGCAGAAGTGCAGAAGTTTAGAACATCAGAAAATCAGAAACGTAGAAATTTAGAAATTTAGAAACGTACAAAATTAGAAAATTAGAAAACTAAAAGTAATTTGATGAAGCTCGAGAATAAGTAACTAAGTAATTGAAAAGGCTGAGTCTCCTTAATAATGAGTTATAATAAAGGAGGCACAGCCTATTTTATTAATAAATTTAATTGGGATCTGAAGTCCAATTTTCAATATTATCATTAATATTAAAAACTAGTTTTTTATTTCTTATAAAGATTTTGTTCTCATCAGGATATATGGCAACATCATCTTTATCTCTGTTGCCTACATCGAGTATTTGTAGTATTTCAGAACTGTTATTAATAAATTGATGAGCAATATTTTTACCAGCGGGTTTTGAAATTACATCACCTGTTTTTACTGGGATTTTTTCTTCGTTTATTCTTAATAAAGCACTTCCACTCATTATAAGGAAGAATTCCTCTTGTCTTGAATGAGAATGATATATTGTGCTTTTTCCACCTGGTTTTACAAAATCTATATTTACATAAATTTTTTCACTGCCAAGAGCATCACCTATTAATAGAGATTTCATTTTAGATTCAAAATTAGGGTCATCAATGTACTCATCAGGTATAGTATTGATATTAGATATTTTATACAAATTTACTCCTCCTATAATAATCTTCTATCGCTTAGTTTTGTCCAGAATAATATCTAATTTTCAGCTTTTAGTGTGAAGTTTTCTTCTTTATCATTCCATTTTACTGTGAACTCTATTTGGTCTGTATTCTTAACTGTTCTTCCAGTTCCACCACCAATTCCAAGTGGTTCAGCATAGCCTTCATTATTTAGTGTTGCACCGTTAGAACTGCCTTTTTGACTACCAGCTTCATACTTAAATGTAAGTTCACTAATATCAGTTATATCAGACTTTTTATATTTAAGTGATGGATAGGTATTATTATAACTATCATAATGAGAAACTCCATTTTCGTCCTCAAACTAATTTTCATAATATTTTACTTTAAAAGTTCCTTCCCAGTTTTCACTTTCACCAGTAAAATTTAGTGTTTTACCATTATTTAGATATTTAAAGATAGTATCATCTATTAAGTTTAGGGTTTTAAGTAAACTATTGACCTCATCTTCTGATTCAGGTATTTTTGAAGGTTTATATACTAAAAAAGAATTATTTGCTTTATAAGAAATAGACTTAAGAGAAGGTATATAATCATTCTTAATATCTTTATCTACTATATTTTGACGTATTACAAAGGAATCAAAAATATATATTAAAAGTTTATCTGATGTATTATCTACATTATAAACAGTTGGTTTAATTCCACCTATATAATCCTCATCATCTATAGGGGAATTATCTTTACTTAATATTATACCTTGATCCTTAAAAGTTTTAACTATAGATTTTGAGGTTAAGAGCTTATTTTTAGAGTTTTCTCCTATTTTGTATCCAATTGTTCCGATAGCTATGAAAAAGGTTAATACTATAGCTACTACAGCTATGCTCCACTTCTTAAGCCTTTTTATAAGTTGCTTAAATGTATTAGGATTAGGGAGAGTATCTTCAAAACTTCCTATTTCTATTTCTTCTTTTGAATACTCTTGGAGTAAAGAGTTACAGTTTGTACACTCATTTAAGTGAGTTTCAATTATTTCTTTTGTTTCATTACTTACATCATCTTCGATATATAGGGGGAGTAAATCTTCAATTAAATTACAAGGAATTTTATTCATTTATATTACCTCCTTCACTATAGATTTTTTTAAAAGCTACTCTTCCACGGTGAATATTTACTTTTACCCAAGAAAGAGAGTGGTTAGTTATTATGGCTATCTCTTCATAGGAAATACCTTGCCAATCCCTAAGCCAAAGCACTTCACGTTGATTTTTTGGTATTTGCTTTAGACAACTTTCAATAACTTTAGCTTGTTCTTTTTTGCTATATTCATCTTCAGGTGTACTTTTATCAGGAATGTTATAAACATCTTCATTAATAGAACTTGTCTTTAGGTTTGCTTTTTTATAATGCTGACTATAGACATTTCTAGCAATTTTATATATCCAAGTGGATACATGAGAATCACCCCTAAATCTGTGAAAAGACCTTACAACCTGAAAAAAAGTTTCTTGAGTAAGCTCCTCAGCCAAATGGAAATCTAAAGTCAATCCATACAAATATTTAAAAATAAACTTCTCATAAGATTCATAAAGCTCCCTTACCCTCTCCAAAAAATCACCCCCTAAATATATAGTGGAAAAATAAGGGGAAAAGTTACACACCTTATTCCTGTAGAGGCCGTTCCTCAGGCCTCATTAGATTCCTTTTAAACTTATTCCTGTAGAGGCTTCTTCTCAAGCCTCATCAAATTCATTATAGACTTATTCCTGTAGAGGCTTCTTCTCAAGCCTCATCAAATTCATTCTAATCTTATTCCTGTAGAAGCTCCGAAGGAGGCTCCATTAGATTCCTTTTAAACTTAATCCTGTAGAATCTCTAATACACTTGTTCAAATTCACTAATTACCCATTTCATCTATCTCTATTTTTCTATAAATTGAACCATACCTGCACCATAATTGCCAGTTGGTCTTGTCCAAAAACCAAATTTTTTATAAAACTCTTCTTTACCTTTTACAGACATCAAACCAACAACAGCTTCATTACAAGCATTTTCATATATGTAGTTCATTATTTTTTCCATGATTGAAGCTCCAATTCCCTTTCTTTGGTGATCAGGATGAATAATCACATCTTGTATATAAAAGCAGGTGCTGTTATCACCAACAACGCGTGCAGTACCTACTACATCCCCATTCAAAAGAATACAAACACCGTATAAGGAGTTATCCAAGCCTAGCTTTAGAGAATTTTCATTAATTTCTCCCCATCCAACTAAAGTTCTTAATTGATTTAATTCATTTACTGCAGGAAGTTTTTCTATTAATTGATAGTTTTTCATATTTACATCTCCTTTATTTAAAAGCAATAGATTATTTAAGAAATTATAGCATAAATAATTGCAAATATGAGGAAGATTATTGAGTTAGAAGCGTTTATCAGCTTAAAGAAATTCACTGGAACTTCAGATAAAGAGCTAAATATAGGTGGATGAATACTTCTTTTTTCTATGGAGAACTATACTTAATAAAGGAAGTGAAGAGAATGAAATTATTAATATCTATAATTACTGCTTTCAATTTAATAACTAATACTAGTACATTAACTGAACCTAACACTACTAAATTTCCTAATCTCATAGATGTATACATATTAGCCTATGATACTATGCTTACAGGAATTAATGAACCTATATTGGATTACATTATATTAGATATGGAGTCAATATACTTTAAGGATATCACCTATGAAGATAGACAAAAAGCCATACAATATTTTCAAAAGTATAATAAGCCAGTTTTAAATGCATCATTATTTAAGTTACAACAAATTGGTTTGGCAGATAAACTGAGCAATCTTAAACTGAAAGGCACTTTGTTAATGATGACTAATATTGAAGCGAGTGAAAATAATGCCATGATTATAGAAGGGTACAGATATCATAGCCCTACTGGTGCAGCTAGATTTAGAGTAACACTTAAAGTAAAAGATGATAAGTGGAAGGTTGATAAAGTTGATTTAGTATCTGTATCTTAATTTTAGATAATCTTTTTTAAAATTTAGAATATAAAAAGGAAGTGATATTAATGAAACTATTAATCTCTCTAATTACAGTTTTTCATTTAGTAACAATCACAGCTCCAGTTAAGGTATCAAGAGAAAATGAGGGAATGGGAATAATTGAACCACTTATTTTAGCTTACGATGCTATGTATACTGGAAACAAAGACCCTGAGAAAGATTACATTATACTGGATATGGAGTCTTTATTTTTTACCGATACTACAGTAGAAGATAGACAAAAAGCTATACAATATTTTCAAAAGTATAATAAGACAGTTTTAAATGCTTCAGTGGTTACTTTGCAACAAATTGGTTTAGCAGATTCTGTAGGAGAGCTTAAAATAAATGCTCACTTACTAATGCTAACAAAAGTTGATTCAGTGTCTTTAGGAAATTTAGTTATAGAAGGATACAAGTGGTTTGCTCCTAATTCATATACTCATTTTAGAGTAGGTATAGAAAACGTAAATAATAAATGGAAAGTTACAAAGGTTGATATACTTAAATAATTTATCAGAAGAAAAATTTTATACATATTTAACTAATAAGCAAAATTAAAAAGCTACTATTAGATTTTTAGTTTTGCTTTATTTTTTATTGGACTAGTCAATTCTTTAGGAATATATATAGATATATTCTTTTCTATATAGCTATATAACTATATATAGTGTTTATGCGGCTTTGGAGGGTTTTATCAATAAAAGTGAACACTACATGGATTGGGTGAATACTATGTAGTGAGTAGTAATAATAATATTGATAAAGGTTGTGATAAGCAATAGTATCTTAAAGGAAGCTATAAGAGAGTAATTTCCTCGGCTGAAAGAAATTATTAGTGAAATTTAAGAGAATGCAGCTTTGAACTCTAAGCTGAAATTTTAGTAAGCAAAAGCAGGAGTGCCTGTTATAGCACTAGAGCATTAATGTGCTTTAAATGGAGATAAACTTATCACTGGATAGGTTTAAGAAGAGTGGAATCGTGGACTAACTGCCTCTTTAAGGTAGGAGGTCTTTTTTTATTTATTAATTAATGAATGACTGTGTCTAGAGAAGAGACACAAGATAAAATTTAATTTTATAGGAGGAAATCATATGAAAAAAGATTCTTTAGTTATACATGGCGGAGAGACAATAGATAAATTTACTGGAGCTGTTAATATTCCTGTATATCTATCATCAACGTTTAAACAACCAGAGTTTGGAGTTAGTTTGGGATATGAATATGCAAGAACAAATAATCCTACAAGGGAAGCTTTAGAAAAATTAATTGCAGATTTAGAAGGTGGTAGTAGAGGGTTTGGATTTTCTTCTGGCATCTCTGCCATATCAACCATATTAAATCTTTTTAAATCAGGAGATAAGATACTTATAAATAATAATGTGTATGGAGGAACTTTTAGAGTAATAAGTAAGGTGTTTTCTAACTATAAACTAAATTATGATATTATAGAGGACTTTAATGAACTTGATTTTTCTAAATTAAGTGAAGATGTTAAAGGAATATTTATTGAGACTCCTACAAATCCATTATTATCAATAACTGATATAGAAAAAATCTCAGAAGAGGCCCATAAGAAAAATATTTTAGTTATAGTGGACAATACCTTTATGAGTCCATATTTTCAAAATCCATTAAACTTAGGAGCTGATATAGTAATTCATTCAGCCACTAAGTATTTGTCAGGGCATTCTGATATTGTAGCTGGACTTGCAGTTGTAAAAGATAAGGAGTTAGGTGAAAAAATAGGTTTTTTACAAAATGCCATTGGAGCTATATTATCTCCCTTTGATTCTTATATGTTAATAAGAGGAATTAAAACCTTAAGTGTAAGATTAGAAAAACATGAGGAGAATGCTAAAAAGATATCTAGGTATTTAAATAATCATGAACTAATTGAAAAAGTTTATTATCCTGGACTAAAAGAACATTTAAATCATGAAATTCAAAAAAAGCAGGCTAGCGGGTTTGGTGGAATAATTTCCTTTAAATTAAAAGAAGGTTGTGACTTTAAAAAGTTTATAAACTCATTAAGTTTAATAACTTTTGGAGAAAGTTTAGGAGGAGTTGAGTCCCTTTTATGTCATCCTGCAACAATGACTCACGCATCGCTGCCTAAGGATTTAAGGGATAGGATTGGCATTGATGAAAGACTACTGAGACTTTCTGTTGGAATAGAAAATTCGGAGGATTTGATAGCGGAAATAGGAAGAGCTTTAATTATTAGCAAAGGAGAGGATTAATTTGAAATATGCTAATGGAATTAGAGAGTTAATTGGAAATACTCCTATTATAAAGCTGAATAATTTTGAGGTTAAAAGTGGGATAAATATATTTGGAAAATTAGAAGGACAAAATCCAGGAGGAAGTTGCAAAGATAGAATCGGCTTATACATGGTAGAAAAAGCAGAAAGGCAAGGCAGCTTAAAAAAAGGATCAACTATAATAGAAGCAACTGCAGGTAACACAGGAATAGGGATAGCCTTGGCAAGTTTAAATAAAGGGTATAGAGTTATATTTGTTATTCCTGAAAAATTTTCTACAGAAAAGCAAACTTTATTAAAGGCGTTAGGAGCAGAACTTATAATAACACCTAAAGAAAATGGAATTATGGGGGCTTGTGATAAGGCAGAGGAGCTTTTAAAAACTATTCCAGATAGTATATCACTAAAGCAGTTTGAAAATGACGCTAACCCTTTGGCCCATTATGAAACTACGGGAAAAGAGATATACGAACAATTAGACGGGGAAATTGATTATATTGTTGCAGGTGCTGGAAGTGGAGGAACTATTACAGGAGTTTTAAAGTATTTAAAAGAGCAGAATTCTAAGATAAAAGGTGTACTTGGTGATCCATATGGGTCTACTATTGGTGGAGGAATTGAAGGCTGTTATAAAATAGAAGGTATAGGCAATAACTTTATACCTAAGACTATGGACTTAAGTTATATAGATATAGTAAAAAAGGTTAAGGATGAGGAAGCTTTTTATTATGTTAAAGAACTTGCAAAAAGAGAGGGGATAGTGGTTGGCTCCTCGTCTGGTGCAGCTATGGCAGCGGCTATAGCTTTAAGTAAAGATATAGATAGTGGAAATATAGTTGTTATTTTCCCAGATAGAGGGGATAGATATTTTTCTAAAAATATATTTGATTAAATGAAAGTATTAAAAAACTGTCCAATAAGAGAATTTAAAACCCTTATTGGACAGTTTTATTATTTCTTAATAGTTTTCATCTAATAATCTAAAATATTTTTGATCATGAAGGCAAGCTGGGCATTTTTCTGGAGCTTTAGTTCCTTCAAATAAGAATCCACAGTTACCGCATTTCCAGATAACAACTTCATCTCTTTCAAAAACTTTATTTGTTTCAATATTCTCTAATAATTTTTTATATCTTCTTTCATGGAAGCTTTCAACCTTAGCTATATTTTCAAAAGCAGCAGCTATTTGTGGGAAACCTTCTTTTCTAGCTATTTCAGCAGCTTGTGGATAAAGTTCAGTCCATTCTTCATTTTCACCTTCAGCGGCATATTTAAGGTTGTCCATAGTTTCGTCAGAAAGGGCTACTGGATAAGAAGCTGTGATTTCTATAGCTTCATCCTTAAATTCTTCTTTTAAAAATTTGTAGAATCTTTTAGCATGTTCTTTTTCTTGCTCTGCAGTTTCTAAGAATATTTCAGCTACTTGTAAGTATCCTTGTTTCTTAGCAACACTTGAATAATAAGTGTATCTTGTTCTTGCTTGAGATTCACCTGCAAAAGAAGCAAGTAGGTTTTTTGCTGTTTCAGTTCCTCTTAATGATGGCATAAAAATTCCTCCTCTTAAATAAATGGTATATTTTATCACACTAATTATTGTAACATAATAAATGGTAAATTTCAAAGAGCAATTATCTTTTAATAATGCTTCTAAAGACTGCTTTTAGGGTTTCATATTAACCTATTTTATTTTATAATTAGTCTGATATAAAATAAATAAGGGAGTAAAAATGAAAAAGAGATTAAACAAAAGCCAAAAACTAAAAATAACACTATTTATAATATATTGCATATTTATGATTTATTCCTTTTTTATAAATTTAAATAAGTTAATAAGTATACTTATGTTTATATTATTTAGTGGAATTTATGTACTATATAAGAAAAGAAGAGAAGATAATCTTAAGAATTCTACAATTAAGAAGATAGATAACATGTCAGGTGAGGAGTTTGAAGAGTTTTTACAAGTTGTTTTTAAGAATAAGGGGTATAAAACAATGTTAACACCAATAACAGGAGATTATGGAGCGGATTTATTAGTTAAAAAAAGGGGAGTTAAAACAGTAATTCAAGCTAAAAGATGGAAAAGTATAGTTGGAGTGGAAGCTGTACAACAAGTGGTTGCATCAATGAAGTATTATAAAGCAACTGATGCAATGGTTATTACTAATAACTATTATAGCCAAAATGCAATTAATCTTGCAAAAGTTAATAATGTTAGATTATGGGATAGGGGAGATGTTATAAAATTAATAAAAAATGGAGAGTGTCCTAAATGTGGGGCAGATTTATTAGTAAGAAAAGGACCATATAGTGAGTTTTTAGGATGTTCAAATTATCCTAGATGTAAATATACAGAAAAAATTAATTAAGGAGAGAAAAATGGAAGTGAAAGTTTTTTTGATAGGAAGAGTAGATCCAATAATATATAAAGCTGATAGAATTGATGTTTTAGATTTTGAACTTAATGGAATTAAATATAAACAGATAAGATGTTTTAAAGGAGGATTTAGCAAAAGTGAATTGTTAAAATCAGACCTTATTAAAGAAATAAAGTAGTTTATAAGCAAATTTTACTAAAAAAGTTACCAAAAAGTAATATCTTAAGAAAGTTTTAATAAATTTCTTCGGTAAAAGTATGAAATCTCTAGTAGAATAAAATTACAGGAATTGTTAAGAGGTGAGAGAATGAGAAAAAAAGTGTCGATATTATTTATGTTTCTATTTATTTTTTCTATATTAATACCTTACAAAGCTGTAAAGGCTGCAAAAGGTGAAGAGGAAGTAATAACAGTTAAACCTACATTTGGAGTTGATGGCGTTTATAAATCATATAGAGAGATGCCTATAACTTTAGAGGTGGAAAGTTTAGGGAAAGACATACAGGGAGAGCTAGACGTTATTTACCCAATACAAGATGGAAGAGGAATGGATATTTCTCAAGAAATTAGTATTGCTTCTGGTGATAAAAAGACGTTAGTTTTAAGTATTCCAGTATGGGATAGCCTAAATAAGATAGTGGTGAAAATAAATCAAAATGATAAGGTTATATATGAACAAGAGTTTCAATTAGGCAATAGTAGAAGAATTTCAGAAAATAAGCTTATAGTAGGAGCCTTATCTGAAGATAGCGAAAGTTTGTCCTACATGAACTCATTAAGTCTAAGTCAGAGTCAAAATAATGCTTCTAAAGTTAGTGGGATTAATTTTGAGACTACAGTTATGGCGGTTCCAGTGGAATTTTTGAAGGAAAATTCTAAGATATTAGATATTTATGATGTAATAGTAATTGATAACTTTGATACTTCTAAATTATCTAAGGGACAGATTACCGCAATAAAGCAATGGGTAGAAAAAGGAAAATTACTTATTGTAGGAACTGGAGTGTATAGTAACAAAACCTTATCCATGTTCAAGGACGGTTATCTAGGAGTAAGTACAGATACCCTAAAAACTATAAATGGTTATCAACTTTTACCTTTTACTATGAAAAATGGGGAAAAAATTATTGATGATCAAGGATATTTTCAAAAAGAAACTAAAAACTCTGGAGCTATAGTAATTTCTTCATATGCCTTAGGTTCAGAACCATTTAAAACTCAAATAGGTAAAAGTAGTATTACTAAAGTTCTTGAAGACTCAGTAAGTTCAGCTATGTTAGAGGCAAATTATCAATATGGAGAGATGGATCATAGAGTTCAAACTATGGTTGGTAACGTAGTTGATATTAAGTTGCCTAATCTAAAAGTACTCTTTGGTTTATTGATACTTTATGCATTAATAGTTGGACCAATAATGTTTATAATATTTAAGAAATTAAAAAAGAGTAGTGGATTATGGATTGCTATTCCAGTTATGGGACTAGTATTTACGGTGATTATATCATTGGTAGGAGGAACTACGAGACTTAGAAATCCTATAATGAACATAAAAAACTTTATACAAGTAGATGATGCTGGAGAAGGTAAACTGAACTCTGTAGTTGGAATTATGTTTCCTTATAAAGGTGATTTATCTGTTGAAGAACCAGAAAACTCTAAACTTGATACTTTACTTATGAATCAATGGTATGGACAGGGAGATCAGGATTCATTTAAGAAAAATATAGCTCAAAAAGTATCTTACGTTGATGGTAAAAGAATATATAAAAATAATGGTATGTCTCCATTTTCACCAGCTTATTTTTCACTAGCAGGAGAAAATAAGAAAATAGGTAAAATAGATAGTAATATTTATTTTAGAGAAGGGAAAATAGAAGGGAACCTAAAAAATACTTTAGACTTTCAACTTGAAAGTAGCTATTTATTAACTGCTTCTGGAATTTATGATTTAGGGAATTTAGAAAAGGGGCAGTCTATAAATTTATCTGAAGTAAAAGATAAGTATAAGAATCTTAATGACTTTAATTCCGCTATTAATAATTTTAGTGGTGCTCAAACACCAGAAGATATGGAAGAAAGATTAAGAAATAATATAAAATATTCAGATTTAGAATACTTTACTAATAAGTATCTAAAAATCTATGGAGGTAATAATATAACCATAGGAAAGAACTACCTAATTGGATATATTGATGGAGTAATGGCTGAGAACTTAAATATCGGTGTAGCTAAAGTTGATAAAAAAGAGAAGACATTAGTAGCTATTCCAATAAATTTAAGTTATGAGAATAATGGAGTTATAGAGTATCCATTTGGATTAATTGCTCCAGAACTTAATTCAAAAAGCACTGTACGTGGATTTGATAGTTATAACGGATATATTTATGAAAATGGAGATGCTTATCTCGATTATACTGTGGAAAAGAATTTAAATGTTGAAAGCATATATTTTATGCAAGATACTAGTTCAAATAATAATTATGGAGGAAATCTTCAAAAAGTAAGTAAATTTGAAGTTTATAATTATAAAACTAATTCTTATGAGGAACTTAATATAGATTTAGGAAAAGTAGAAGTAAAGGGAGACTCTTATTCAAAAGATGGTAAAATAATGACTAAGGCAACTGTAAATAATGCTAATAATGGACCAGTAGCTACACCTCAAATAGCAGTTAAGGGGAGGGCTAAATAATGTTAGAAATTAAAGATTTAGAAAAATCATATGGTAAGTTCAAAGCTCTAAATGGTCTTAGTATGGAGATAAATAGAGGAGAAATATTTGGATTTGTTGGACCTAATGGAGCAGGGAAAACAACTACCATGAAGATAATATCAGGACTTTTATATCCAGATAGTGGTGATGTTTTTTTAGATGGTGTGGATGCAGTAAAAAATAATAAGTTATTAAAAGATAAGATTGGATATATGCCTGATTTCTTTGGAGTTTATGATAATTTATCTGCAATAGAATATTTAGAGTTTTATGCTTCTATTTATGGAATATTAGGTGATAAAGGAAGAAAGCTTGGTTATGACTTACTTGAATTAGTTAACTTAAGTGATAAAAGTGATTCAAATGTAAATGGTCTTTCTAGAGGAATGAAGCAAAGGCTTTGCTTAGCAAGGTGTCTTGTTCATAATCCAGATTTATTAATATTAGATGAACCAGCCTCAGGAATGGACCCAAGAGCTCGTTTTGAAATGAAAAATATTTTAAAAAATCTTAAAGATATGGGAAAAACAATATTAATATCATCTCATATACTACCTGAATTAGCTGAGTTATGTACTAATTTAGCTATTGTAGAAAGAGGCAGGGTAATAGTTCAGGGAACTGTAGATGAAATCATGGTTAATATGAATCATGCAAGGCCAATAAAGGTAAGGGTACTTACTAAGGTAGAAGAAGCTTTAAGAGTTTTAGGAGAAATACCAGGATTAGATAAACCAATATTAAATGAAAAAGAATTGGTATTTGGATTTAGTGGTAGTGAAGAAGAATCTCATGGTATATTAAGGACGTTAATTGAAAAGAAAATAGATGTAGTTTCATTTACCCAAGGTAGTGGAAATTTAGAAGAAGTATTTATGAAAATTACTGAAATGAGTGGAGGAGGAGAAAAAAATGAAAATTAATCCAGTGTGGAGAAAAGAACTAATGCTGTCTATGAGAAGTATTAGATTTCCGTTGACTCTATCCATTTCAATAGGTGTTTTAAGTGGGTTACTTATACTAGTTTTTGATGGTATTTTATCAAGTGTAAGATATGGAGGAAATTTAAGTGGGCTTGTAGGGCTTTATTTTACAGTTACTTTAATAGAATTCATATTGATAGGTATGATTAGTCCTACACTTACAGCTTCAGCTATATGTGGGGAAAGAGAAAGAGGTACATTAGATATATTATTATCTACTAAAATGTCACCTTTATCTATAATATTAGGTAAACTGTTGGCGTCTTTAAGTAAAGTAGTGTTACTAATAATTGCATCTACACCTGTATTTGCAATAACTCTATCTTTAGGTGGAGTTAGTATAGTAAATATAATTCAAATGATACTTTTATATATAATGACAGCTATATTTTGTGGCAGTGTGGGATTATTTTTTTCATCAGTCCTAAAAAGCACAAAATCTTCTACAGCAGCATCCTATGGATTATTGATATTTTTAGCTATAGGAACCTTGATTATAACTGTTTTATACTATTCTATTAAATCAAGAGCTGCTAGTATGGCAGGACAAATGTTTGAACCTAATATACCTTTTTGGTTATATCTAAATCCTGGACTTGGATATGGATCGGTAGTTTATAATCAGTTAGGAATAGGAACAACAAGTATAATAAATGGATTAAACCAATTTAAAGCTATAGGAAGCGCTTGGATATATAATATAGCTGTTGAAATTGTGCTAACTATATTACTTTTATGGGGTGCGGCAGTTAAGCTAAATCCATTAAAGAAAAGGAGAAAGAAAAAATAATGGAAGATAAAGAAAGGCAGATATTAGGGTATATAAAAAAAGCAGGCAAAAGAATTAAAGTACAAATACTTATTGATAAGACTTTACTTGGAATTTTTGTAGGCGCTCTTTTAGGAGCAATTCTAACTTTATTATCCCTTTTTACGCCTTTTTATGAAGGTATCTTCTTAGGTATATTTTTTCTGACAGCAGGTTTAGTAGGAGGGCTAGTTATAGCCCTTTTTACATTTCCTAATATAAAAAAGCAGGCTTTAATATTAGATTCAAAGGGGCTAAATGAAAGAGTTACTACTTCTTTAGAACTTATGGGTCAAGAAGATGGATATGGAAAGCTTCAAAGAGAAGATACATTAGAAGAGCTAAAAAAGTTAGACTTCAAAAAAGCATTTCCTATAAAAGTGAATAAAAAAATGATAACATACCTATTAATCGTGTTAACTTTATTTTCTTTGGGGGTATTTTTACCTACAAGTGCAAAGAGCCAAGGTAAGGAATTATGGAATTTGAAAAAAGAACAAAAGGAATTAACTAAAAAGATAGAAGAAGAAAAAAAGAAGGTTGAAGAAAATAAAAAACTAACAGAAGAAGAAAAGACAAAACTTAAAGAAATTTTAGAGAAAAATAAGATGGAAATAGCTAAAGCTCAGAATAAAGAAGAGCTTAAAAAAACTATGGAAAGGATAGACAAAAAATTATCTCAAGAAAAAAAGGAAAGTAAAAATGAAGAGGTTAAAAAAAGTCTAGACTCCATAAGAAACTCTCTAAATCCTAAAGCAGAAGAAGAGCGAAAAAAGAATAATGAAAAAGACTTAGAAGCATTAAAAGATGCTTTAAATAAAAATAAAGATACAAAAGAACTTGCAAAGGCGTTAGAAAGTAAAAACCAAGAGGATATAGATAATGAACTAAACAAATTAAGCGACGCACTAAAGAACATGGGGGATTTAGAAAGAGGAGAAATTTCTAATACCTTAGGTGAAGCTAGTTCAGAAGTATCTGATGAGGATTTGAAAGAGTTACTAGAAAATTTATCGAATGAAGCTAGACAAGGACAGCTAAGTGATAAAAACAAAAAGGCTACTGCAAAAGCTATTAAGGATGCTCAGGATGGAAGCTTATCTGAATCTAATGGTTCTTCAGAAGGTGAAGGAGAAGGTAGCGGGAACGGACAGGGAAATGGTCAAGGAAACGGTTCAGGATCAGGGCAAGGGTCAGGAAGTGGTTCTGGAGCTGGTCAGGGCTCAGGGTCAGGTCAAGGATGGAATTATGGAAGTAAAAATGGGAATCAGGGAGATTCATCAGATAAATCTGGAGAGCAGGTATATATACCAGGCAGAAATGAGGGAGGAGATGAAAATCTCACTGGAGAAAAGGGTCAAACAGGAAACTCTCAAACAGGATATTCTAATAATGGAATTAATGAAAGAGGTGGATCTGTAAACTTAGATAGTATAATAGGGGATTATTCTAAGGAAGCAATAGAAGGCTTAGAAGGAAATTCTATACCTGACTATTTAAAAGACATAATAAAAGAGTATTTTGAAGAATTACAGTAGTGGAGGGTAAATATGGACGTAGATAACATAAAAGATGTTTTAGAAAAAATAAATGAGTGTAAAAGAGAAATAGGTAAAGGAATAGTTGGCCAAAAAGATATAATAGATGGAGTTTTAATGGGGATATTTGCAGGTGGAAATATCCTTTTAGAAGGAGTACCTGGACTTGGAAAAACCCAGTTAGTTAAGACTTTATCTAAAGTTTTAAATCTTTCTTTCTCAAGAATACAGTTTACTCCTGATTTGATGCCAGCAGATGTTGTTGGAACAAATATCATAGTTAATGAAGAAGGAGTAAATAAATTCAAATTTGAAAAAGGACCTGTTTTTACAAATCTTTTATTAGCAGACGAAATAAATAGAGCAACTCCTAAAACTCAGTCTGCGCTATTAGAAGCTATGCAGGAGAGGACAGTAACTGTTGGTAATAATACCTATAAGCTTTCAGAGCCATTTATGGTTTTAGCAACTCAAAATCCTATAGAAATGGAGGGTACTTATCCTCTACCTGAAGCACAGTTAGATAGATTTTTATTTAAACTACAAGTGAAGTTTCCAAACCTTGATGAGCTTATGCAGATAATGGATATAACAGTAACAAACAAAAAAGTGGAGTTAACTGAGATAATATCCGGTGAAGATATATTAAATATAAGAAGTTTAGTTAAGGATTTACCTATGGCAGAAGGGGTTAAGGAGTATGCCCTAAAGCTTGTACTTGCCACTCATCCAGAGTTAGAGGATTCTCCAGAAATAACTAAAAAGTATGTGGCTATAGGTTCAAGTCCAAGAGGAGCTCAAGGGATATTTAATGCATCTAGAGTTAGGGCTTTGATGGAAGGAAGATATAATGTAAGTTTTGATGATATTAAAAACGTAGCTTATCCAATTTTAAGACATAGGATACTCCTTAACTTTGAAGGAGTTTCAGAAGGTATAACTCCAGATTATATAATAGATAAAATTATAGAAGAAATTAAGGTCATATAGTTATGCAGGAGAAAATTTTTGACAAAGATTTTTTTAATCAGCTTAAAAATCTAAAAATTATCATGAAAACTCCTATTAATTCTGCTTATGCAGGTGGAAGAAGGTCAAAAGAAAAAGGAGTTAGTGTAGAGTTTTCTGATTTTAGAGAGTATAGCCCAGGTGATGACTTTAGAAGAGTGGATTGGAATGCTTATGGAAGGTTTAATAAGTTATATCTTAAGATATTTATGGAGGAAAGAGAAGCCTTATTTAATATTTTTATAGATACAAGTAAATCTATGCACTTTGGTGCTCATAATAAAGGGATTTTTTCTTTAAGATTAGCAGGAGCTATAAGTCATATTGTATTAAATGGAAATGATAGAGTTAAATTATTCCCTTTTAATAGTGAAGAAAATAAAGAAGGTATAACTATTTCAGGAAGAGCAGGTATAAACAGAATACTTAAATACTTAGAAGCTATAGAATTTAATGGGACTACTAATTTAGGTAGAAATATTAAAACTTTGCCTATCAAGGGAAAAGGCATTAGCGTAATTTTATCTGATTTTTATAATTTAGAGGAATTAAAAGAAACTTTGATTTTTTTAAAACATAAGGGTCAGGAAATAATATTAGTTCAAGTATTGAGTCAAGAGGAGCTTGAACCAACCTTAAGAGGTGATTTAAAGCTAAATGATATAGAAGAAGATAATAAAATGGATATAAGTCTCTATGGAAAAGCAATGGAAATATATAAAGATAAACTTGATGAGTTTATTAAAGATATAAAAACCTTGAGTAGAAAATATGGAGCTACTTATATTTTGGCTAATACTAAAGATAATTTAGAAAAAATAATATTCAAAGAATTTACCTCTAGAGGAATAATTAATAGAAAATAAGGAGGAGAATATGAGCTTTGTAAGACTATGGCCATTGTTATTTTCTCTAAGTATAGCAGGCGTTATATTATTATACATGCTAAAACAGAAGAGAAAAAATGAAGATGTTCCCTCCTTAGTTCTTTGGAGGGAAGTATTTAGAGATGTAAAAGCAAAAACCCCTTGGGAAAAACTAAGGAAAAATATTCTTATGTTTCTGCAAATTTTAATATTAATCTTTTTAATATTTTCTTTTTTAGAACCACTAACTCTTTTTGGAGGCAGAGAATTTAGGAATTTAATTTTAGTATTTGATACTACTGGCAGTATGAAAGGGAAAATAGGAGAGCTAACAAAGTTTGAACGAGGAAGAGAAGAGATAAAAAAGCTTATTAATTCAACTAAAGAAGGAGCAAATATCACTATAATAACTTCAGGAAAAGAAAGTAAAGTTGAACTTTCAAATGGAAGAGATAAAAATGAAATTATAAAGAAGATAGATGATCTTAAAGTTACAGATAGCTCGGGTAATATAGAAGATTCATTATCTTTAGTAAGAAGTCTAAGTAATTCAGGAGAAGGTAGTGAGGCTATCTTCGTAACTGATAAAGAATTTTCTTTAGAGGATATTAAAGGCAGTATATATAATTTAGCCAAGAAAGGGAAAAATGCAGCGATTGATTTAGTAAGCTATAAGTTAGAAAAAGATAATATTTCTGTTGTTGCTAGGATTAGTAATAGGGGAGCAGAAAGTTATGAGGGAGACTTCTCACTTTATGGAGATAATAAAATTCTTGAAGTAAAGTCTTTAAACTTATCTTCAGGAGAAAGCATCAATATTTCCTTTAAGGTTACGGATAGAAATATATCTATATTTAAGGGAGAACTATCAGAAAAAGATGACCTTATGGAAGACAATATATATTATTCATTGGTTAGAACTGAGAAAAGTCAAAAGATATTATTGCTTTCAGAAAAGAATATTTTCATGGAGAAAGCATTAGCTACTGTCCAAGGAATAGAGGTATTTAAAGTTAATTCTTTAGATAATTATAATGAAAAAGATGAATATGATATTTATATATTTGATGGAATTGTTCCTGATTCACTACCTGCAAAAGGAAATTTAATATTTATAAATACCCCTACAAATGATTTGTTTACAGTAGGAGAAGATATTGAAGGTGGAGAAGGTAATGTAACAGAAAGTAACACTATAACAGAGAATATAAAAAATATTAAATTTGGGGTTAGAAGTTTTAAGGATATACAAAAAGTAAGTTATTTAAAAAGCTTTCTAAACATAGGTGAAAAAGAAGCAGCCTTTTATGGTGAAAAGGATGGAAGAAAATTAATAGTACTTCCATTTAAGTTAAATGACAGTGATATAGTATTAAAACCTCAGTTTCCTATTATGGTTCACAATATGATTAATTACTTAAGTCTTAGTGGGATATTAGAAAAAGGAGATTATATAGCAGGAGAAGAAGTGGAGCTTACTCCTAATATTAACGGAGAAAATATAAGAATATATACTCCTGACAACGAGGAAAAAGTAATGGCACTAAGATTTCCTATGAAAAATTATGATGGCACATTAAATACTGGGATATATACAGTTAAACAAAAGGTTTTGGAAGAAGAAAAAGAAGAAATTTTAGCTGTAAACTTCCCTTCTCAACTAGAGTCTGATATGAAGGAAGAGGGCGTAACAGCTGAAGGTAAAGAAGAATTTAAAATTAAAGGTGGAAGAAATCTGACACCTATACTTATTATTCTATCCATTATAATTCTCATGGTAGAATGGTATATCTACGGGAAAAGGAGCTGAGGTAATTAATTATGAGTATAGAGTTTTTAGCACCGTTATATCTTTTATTAATACCTTTGTGTCTGATTTTCGTTATATATTTTAGTAAAAACATAGGAGAGACAAAGGATAGAAAACTTTTAATTGTTATAACAAGATGTTTAGTTGTACTATTTTTAATATTATCTTTAGTTAATATTAGAATAAGTAAGATTACAAAGGACACCGCCACAGTTTTTCTTTTAGATTTATCTTATTCTAATGATGAATTTAAAGATAGTGGAGAAACTTTTATAAAAGATGCACTTAAAGAAATGGGAACAAGAGATTATTCTGGAGTAGTTGTTTTTGGTGAAGATGCTAAGGTTGAAAAATTTATTTCGAACAGTAAAGGGATAAATTCAATAGAGTCAAAACCAAAGGCTGTTGCAACTAATATTCAAAATGCAATAAATACCTCACTTTCCCTTTTCCCAGCAGATAAGGGAAAAAGAATTGTTCTTATAACTGATGGAGAAGAGAATCTAGGAGAGATAGAGAAGACTGTTCCATCAATAATAGAACAAAACATAGATATGAAAATATTTAAGGTTGAAAAGGCTGTGAAAAATGAGGTTTATGTAGATGCTTTAAAACTTCCTGAGAAAATAACTATGGGTGATGAATTTTCTATAGGAGTTAACATATACTCGAATATTCAAACTAAATCTAAGGTGTTTTTATATGCTGGAAGAAATCTTAAAGGAGAAACAGAAGTAAATCTTCAAAAAGGTAACAATAGCTTTGTATTTAAAGATGTGCAAACTACAGGTGGTTTTAAAAATTATAGAGTAGTAATACAACCAGAAGAAGATACAGAGCTTAAAAACAATGAGTATATAGGGTTTACTAACGTTGTATCAAAAGAAAAAGTATTTATAGCTGAAGGAACTAAAGGAGAAGCTGATAATTTAGTTAATATGTTATCGTCTTTAGGTTATAGTTATGATAGAGGGTTAGCCAGTGAAGCTCCAAGTGACTTAAAAGAGATGTTAGAGTATAAAGGTATAATATCTGTTAACTCACATGTGGACGACATTCCTAAAGGATTTAAAAATTCCCTAGAAACATATGTTAAGGAGTATGGGGGGGCTTTTATAACCACAGGTGGAGAGAACTCCTATGCATTAGGAGGTTACATGGACACTCCACTAGAGAATGTTCTTCCTGTATACATGGATATGAGAGGGAAAAAGGAAATCCCTAAGATGAGTATAACACTTGTCATAGATCACTCTGGTAGTATGAGTGGGGGAAATGGTCAAGTTTCTAAGCTTACTCTTGCAAAAGAAGCAGCTCAAAAGGCTGTTGACACTATTAGAGAAGGGGATGAAATAAACGTTATAGCCTTTGATGATAAATATGAGTGGGTGGTTAAAGGTGGTAGTGGATCTAATAAAGAAGAAGTTAAAGAAAAGATAAGTGGAATTCAAATACAAGGTGGAACAAGTATATATCCGGCATTAAAGGAAGCTTATGAATATGAAAAAACAGCTGATGCGAAAATAAAACATATTATATTATTAACAGATGGGCAAGACGGATTTAGAGAGTATACAGATATATTAAGTGGTCTTGAAGAAAATAAGATAACTTTGTCAACTGTATCTGTTGGTGAAGATGCAGATAGAAGTCTGCTTCAAAGATTAGCTGAGGTAGGTAAAGGAAGAAGCTACCATACTGATATTTATACAGATATACCTAGAATATTTGCCAAGGAAATATTTATGGCAGCAAGGGTATATGTTAATAATAGAGAATTTACTCCAAAACTTGTAAGCTCTCATGAGGTTGTAGATGGAGTATTTAATGATAATACAGCTCCAAATCTTCTTGGATATATAGGAACATCCCAGAAGGAGCAAGCAACGGTAATTCTTAATTCTGATGAGGATGATCCAATTTTAGCCCTATGGCAGTATGGACTTGGAAGAACTGTAGCATGGACTCCAGACGTTTCAGGCAAATGGGATGGAAATTATACTAGTTGGGAAGGATACAAAAAGCTCTGGAATAATATTCTTAACTGGAGCCTTGAAGATTATTCCTCTGAAGGTGGAAACTTAAATATAGCTGTAAGTGGAAATGAAGCTAAAATTGAGTATAAAACTAAAGAGCTTCCTGATAGTAGCAAGGTAACAGGAATATATACAAAAGAAGATGGCACTCAAGGAGAGTTTGAACTTGAAATTAAGGCTCCAGGAGTATATGAAAAGACTGCTAACTTAGATGAAACTGGATTCTATTCAATAAGTGTTAGAGAAGAGCTTGATGGAAAAATAAATGCAACTAAAAATGGAGTTATAGCACTTCAATATCCAATAGAATATAAACTTGTTGAAGATAGTAGTGTATTAGAGAGATATGTTGATGAAACATCGGGAACCTTCATAAAACTTCCTAAAGAAGTATTTACAGGAGAAGTTAAAAAGGTAATGGGAGGAGTAAATTTATCACTGCCATTATCAATATTAGCGATGTTGTTATTATTATTTGAAATAGCTTATAGAAGACTAGATTTTAATATAAATATTAATTTCTTAAAAAAGTTTATAAATAAAAAATCAACAAAAAACACACCTTTGGTAAAGAAGGAAGTTAAGATAAAAGAAGAGGTTTCTAAGGAATTGCCCCCAGAACCAAAAAAGAAAGCAATTCCTAAAAAGGAAAAAAGTAAAGAGAAGGATAAAAAGGATGTTCTTGATACCTCCTCATTATTAAAGAAAAAACAAGATAGAAACAATAATAAATTTTAAAAATAACAGCAGATAGGATTACAAGACCTATCTGCTGTTATTTTAAGATAATTTAAAAGTATTAACTCTATTAATCATTTCTTGAGTTATTTCAGTTAGTTTTTGTGAGGATAAAGCAACTTCATAAGAAGACTTATTCATTTCACTAATTGAAGCTGATATTTCTTCAGCTGAGGCAGAGTTTTCTTCAGATATTGATGAAGCTGAGTCTACATTTGTAATTATTGAGTTTCTTTCTGTATCTATAATAGAAGCTTGATTAGCTACGCTTTTAATTTCAGGTAGCATATTTGAAAAAGAATCAATTATAGACTTAAAAGAATCAGTTGATTTTTTTACTATAGTTAATTGTTCCTTTAAAGTTGAATTAACATTGTTTGTTGTATTAATTACTAAATCCGCTTCATTAGAGACTGAACCAACTAAGTCATTAATATCTTTAGAAGAAGTTTTAGTTTGTTCAGCAAGTTTTCGAATTTCATCAGCTACCACTGCAAATCCTCTTCCTGCCTCACCTGCTCTTGCAGATTCTATCATGGCATTTAGTGATAAAAGATTAGTTTGATCTGCTATATCTTGGATAATGTCCGTAATTTTGTTTATTTGACTAATATCATTACCTAAAGTAAGAATTTTTTTGGATACCTCATTAAATTCAAAAGTAATTTTATGTATGGAATTTAGTAAAATACTTAGGTCTTCATTACTGAGTGAAATCTCTTTGTTTATTACAGAGGCCTTTTCATCTACGTTATGAATAGAAGTTAAAATAGAATTCATATTGTTTGAAAAATTATTTAAAAGTTCTGAGGTATTCATAAGCTCCTGAGATTGATTAGTTGCACCATCTGCAACCCCTTCTATTGCTGATGATACCTGTTCTGCTGAAGAGTTCATCTCTTCAGAGATAGCTGATAGAGAACTGCTTTGGTCAAAAACCTCACTTGAGATAGCTTTTATTTTATTTAACATTTGAGATATAGCTTCTATTGATTTGTGAAGCTCTCTACTAACTAACCCAAATTCATTATTAGAGTGTGTATCAAATTGAACTGTAAAATCTCCACTAGATAAAATCTTTACTTTTTCATATATATTTCTAGACATATGTTGTACTAGTTTTCTAAAAACTACTGTTGTTAAATATCCAATGATTACAATTATTACAAGTAAAATTAAATAAGCGTTTGAAGTTCTTTTATATGTACTTTCTCCGTTTTTATTAAGTTCGTCAGCTGAATTAATTTCATAATTTTTAAGATTTTTAATATTTTCAAGTATGTTATCTTCGGCTGATGTAATTTGAGTAATTTCATCTTGATTTAATTCTTTAGAGTTTTTTAATTTACTAACTGAATTATTTATTGATAAAAAATAAATATCTATTGATTGAGTTAAGCCTACATATAATTTATTTTCTGTTTCATCTATTTTAATATTTTTTGAGAAAGTATCCATATTTTTAGTTATATTTGATTGAAGAGTAGAGAGTTCTGATTCTTTAACAATAGTATAATTACTTAAGATTTCTTTTGACGCTATCTTAGCTTTTAAAATGGAACTTTCAATATTTTGTATGGAGGTAATAGGAATTAGGTTGTTGTTATATATTTCATTTTGATATTTATTAATTTTTTGAATATTAGTGTATCCTATAAATCCTATAATAAGTATAAAAATTACAGCAATTGTTGAGATACTTCTTAATATGGTTTTTATGCTAAGGATTTCTAAAGAGTTGTAAAATTTATTTTCTTTAGTTTTAATAAGATGGCTTGTACTGTTTTTAGATTTTTCAAATTTATCTTTTTTATTAGATATTTTATTCTTATTTCTCATTTTTTCTCCTTAATTTATATTGTAAATATTTCTATTTTTTTATATAAAGCAAAACTGGTAATAAATCCAAATTATATCAACAGTATAATTAAATAAATATCTTTATGTCAAGCTTCATTAGGATATTTAATCTAGTTTTAATAAAGTTATAAAGTTGAAGTAAAAAACAAATTGAATAAAATACATATTAGTGTAGAAACTACATTTTAGATACTTGATGGAGGTGAGATTATGGCTAAAAAGGATCAACAATCTTCATGGAATAGTAAGAGGTTTGAAACACCTAAAAAGAACACTGTAGAACCAGTTCCAGAAATTCAAAACAAAAGAAATAAACACTAAAATAAAAACTGGGAACTATTCTCAGTTTTTTTGTGTTATAATAGGAATTAATGAAAGGAAGAGTGAAATGTCAGGAATAAATTTAGAAAATATAATAATATTATTAGTTGCAATTATATTATTATATATAGCTGTAAAATTTATTAAAGGAATTATAAAATTTATTATATTAGTTATACTTATATTGACTCTAGGGGTTAGCGCGTACAATATACTAATTACTAAAAAATCTATAAGCTATGAAATCAATAGATATAAGGTGGACTATGGATATTTTAAAAATATAACTTCAATATCTAAAGAATCAATAAATCTTGTAAATGATATTAAAGAAGGTAAAAACGTTAAAGAAAATACAGATAGATTAGTAGAAATTAAAAGTGAGGTCGGAAAATTAGAACATAGCAGTGAAATAAATCTTATAAATGATAGATATTTAAATGCATTAGATACAGCAATAATAGTTGGAAAAGGTTATGAGACAGCCAATAATGTAAAAGAACAAACTAAAAAATTAGATGAGGTTACAAAATCTCTTGACTTAAGTTTGAAAGATATATTAAATTAATACTTGATTAAAAGCAGATATGAATGTATAATTAACGAAAAGTAATAGTTTTGAGATAGAGGCGCGATGTTTAATAGTATCATTATGGAGGTAAGCACTGAGAAGTAATGAGAAAGGAACCATCGCCGAAGTATGTAACCTACGCTTTAAGGGTTATATCGCTGGTCTTGCATAAAATATATGTAAGATTGTCACAATTTTTTGTGGAGAGCTATCCAATGGATTTTATTCTTATTTTGTATGAGTAAGAAGCCTTGGATTTTTTCCAGGGCTTTATTTATTTTAAATTTAATTTAATGCTTTAGGAGGGTAATATATTATGTCATTAAGAGGAGTATTTGTTCCATTAATCACGCCATTTAAAAACGATGAGGTGGATTTTAATTCTTATAAAAAAATGGTGGACAACTATTTAACAAAAGGAATTCATGGATTCATACCACTTGGAACTACTGGTGAAAGTCCAGTAATATCAGATAGAGAATATGAAGAGATAGTTGAAAAAACTATGGAATATGTAGATGGAAAAGTTCCTGTTTATATAGGATTAGGCGGTAATAATACTAAGAAGTTAATTGAAAAACTTAAAGTTGTTGAAAAATATAAAGTAGATGGGATATTATCAGTATCTCCATATTATTCAAGACCAGATCAAAGAGGGATATATGAGCATTTTAGAACTATATCTGAAGCAACTTATTTAGATATAATCTTATATAATATACCATATAGAACAGGAAGAAATATCGAAAATGAAACTATTCACAAGTTAGCAGAACTTAAAAATATAGTAGCTATTAAAGACTCGTGTGGTGATATGAAACAAAGTACAGATTTATTATTAGATCCTCCGAAAGATTTATCTATATTAACAGGAGAAGATGCTTCTTTCTTCTCAACTCTTGCATTAGGTGGAGATGGAGGAATATTAGCTTCTTCACATATGAGAACGGAAGAATTTGTTAAAGTATATAATGATATTAAAAACAATGATCATTTAGCTGCTTTAGAAACGTGGAAAGAATTATATAGTTTTGTTCCGCTTTTATTTAAGGAACCAAACCCAACACCTTTAAAATATTGCTTATATAAATTAGGTCTAATAGAGTCGTCAGAAGTGAGACTTCCACTACTTGAAATAACAGATGAACTTAAAAAAGAATTAGATAAAGTTTTTAAATTTTAATAAAAGCTACAAAACTAGTTGATGATTAGTTTTGTAGCTTTTTTGTTAAAAAAATACATACTTAATATATTATCTCTTAATTACCTGTAAAAAAGTATTATGAATAACTTTAAAAAGCTCACAATAATTGTAGGAGGTGAAGTAATGAAAAAATTAATTTCTTTAATTATGAGTGCTATGCTTTTAGGTTTGCCTTTATATGGATGTAATAAAGCTAATAATCCTAATGATGTTACAGAAGAGACAACACCAGAAACTATAGAAAATCCAACTAATGAAAATGCAACTGAAGTACCTGGAACACCAGATTCTAATCTACCTGCTCCTGGAGTGACAGGTGACGGAACAGCAGCACCAGGAACGGGAACAACTACTCCAGGAACTGGTACAGCAACACCAGGAACCGGTACAACACAACCATCAACAAATAATAATACGCAAACTCCAGCTGCTGGGGACACTAATAAGGATGTAAATCAAGCATCAGGAGATCTTGTAACAGACATATTAAACAGCACTAATGCAGAGAGACAAAAACAAGGGCTTCAACCATTAAAGTTAAATAGTGAGGTATCTAAGCTTGCAGCTATGAAATCCAAGGATATGCATGACAAAAATTATTTTTCACATACATCTCCAACCTATGGAGATCCAGGAAAAATGTTAACTGATAATGGTTTAAGATATTCTGCAATGGGAGAGAATATATATACGTCAACAGGAATGACTCCTACTGGTGCATATACAGTTAATCAATGGATGAACTCACCAGGACATAGAGCTAATATACTTTCTAATAATTATGATGAAATAGGTATAGGAGTCTACTATAATAATGGAAAGTATTACGCTACACAAATATTTTATAAAGCTTAATTATAAAGCTTAATTTTTGGAGGTTTTTTTATCTATGAAAGAAGGAACAATAAAATGGTTTAATTCAGAAAAAGGTTTTGGATTTATTGAAATTGAGGGTGGAAAAGATGTATTTGTACATTTTTCTGCAATTAAAGGAGATGGCTACAAAACTCTTCAAGAAGGTCAAAGAGTAAGTTTTGACGTGGTTGAAGGAAACAGAGGACCACAAGCTGAGAATGTATCTATAATGTAAAAATGCAACAAAAAAGCTGTTAGGTTACTAACAGCTTTTTTGTTGCATTTAATTATACACTGAACTACATAAAAGAGTATTAGCTTCTTCTTCAGTTAGACCTTTAGCTAAAGAAATTTCGCTAAGTAAAAGTTTTTTTGCACTGTTTAACATTTGTTTTTCACTGCTATTAAGTGCTTTCCCTTTTTCTAAAATCATTAAATCATGGATAACTTCTGAACTTTGAATAAGATCACCAGATTTAATTTTGGTCATATTAATAGTGTATCTTTCTTTGTATGTAAGAGATTCGTTTGTATATAAATCAACACTACGAAGATTTGAAAGTACAGTTTCTAAGGTGTTAGAATCAGTTACAAAGCGTATCCCTATAGCAGATATTTTCTCGGATGGTATCATAATTTGCATATTATTAAGTAAGTTTATTATATAATAGTTCTGTTTTTCTCCGAATAAGTCCTTTTCTTCTATAGCAGTTACAGTACCAGCACCTTGCATTGGATAAACAATATTATCACCAATCTTAAACAAATAATCACGCTCCAATTGTATAATTTATATATAGTATACCACATATCGATAAAAATAACAAATTTATAGAATAACATAGACTTTATAGAGGTGTCAATATAAAAATACAGAAAAATAGGGATAAGGTAATGAGTTTTAAGTTATGGTATAATAATTTTAATTTAGTTGGGGAGGAAAACATATGAGTACTATAATTGATACAAAATTTGATGATTTTAAATTAAGATTTGCAGAAGAAAAGGATACAGAAATAATATTAGGTTTTATTAAAGAACTAGCAGAGTATGAAAATTTATTAAATGAGGTTTTGGCTACAGAGGAGATATTAAAGAAATCTATTTTTGAGCGTAAAGTTGCTGAGGTTGTTATTGGAGAATATCAGGGTAAAGCAGTTGGATTCATATTGTTTTTCTATAACTTCTCTACGTTTATTGGAAAACCAGGAATATACTTAGAAGATTTATATATACAGCCACATATGAGGGGAAAGGGCTTTGGAAAAGTATTTTTAAGCTTTTTAGCAAAGTTAGCAGTAGAAAGAGATTGTGGTAGACTTGAATGGTCTTGTCTTGATTGGAATGAACCTTCTATTAAGTTTTATAAAAGCTTAGGAGCTATTCCGATGGATGAGTGGACAGTTTATAGATTGCATAAAGATTCTCTTAATTCTTTGGCAGAAAAGTTTTAGTAATTAAATGTCCGAACATTCGAATGTTCGGACATTTAGCATAATAAGGATTTTATTTAGTAATTTTAAGTTATTTTCTTATAATTCTCAAATATTAAGTTAAAACTAAATAAAATAAATATAGAACACTGGTACAGAGTTTTTGAGATAGAGTATTCTTGGGAAATATTATGATAATTATGCTATAATATATTAAAGTTTAAATATTAGCAAAGTGAAAAAATAACATATATTAAAAAAACTACTTTTTAAGTAGTTTTTTATTACATAGGAGATAGGATGATAAATAATCTGGTAAAAATAAAGTTTACTCCTGTTAGGATATTAGCAATTGGATTTGGATTAATAATATTAAGTGGAGCAATGCTACTTACCCTTCCAATAGCATCAGCTTTAGGAGAAAAGACTCCGTTTATAGATGCATTATTTATGTCAGCCTCTGCTGTATGTGTAACTGGATTAACTACACTTGATACAGGAGTATATTGGAGCTATTTTGGTAAGACGGTTATAATAGTACTTATTCAGATAGGCGGCTTAGGATTTATGTCTTTTGCTACCTTAATTGCCGTAATGTTAGGGAAAAAAATAACCTTAAGAGAGCGCTTGGTTATGCAGGAGGCTATGAGCTCTTTTGGACTTCAAGGATTAATTAAACTTGCACGATATATAATAATTTTTACATTTGTAATAGAAGGTATAGGAGCAACACTTTTAGCTACAAGATTTATACCTGAATTTGGTTTTAAAAAAGGTGTTTATTATAGTATATTTCATGCTATAGCAGCTTTTTGTAACTCAGGAATAGATTTATTGGGTGATTTTAAAAGTTTGATGCCTTATTATGATGATATTACAATAATATTGACTATAAGTGTTCTTATAATTGTTGGAGGACTTGGATTCCCTGTATGGCATGAGATATATGTTAATAAGAGATTAAAAAGAATGTCTTTACATAGTAAGGTAGCTTTACTTACTACTGTGACTCTTATTGTTTTGGGAACTATTCTTATATTTTTATTTGAATATAATAATTTAGGTACTATGGGAAGTATGAATATTAAAGACAAACTACTGTCATCATTTTTCTCATCTGTAAGCTTAAGAACTGCCGGATATAGTTCCATTTCTGTTAGAGATATGACTATGGCTGGGATATTTTTAACAACTATTTTGATGTTTATTGGAGGATCGCCGGGATCAACTGCTGGAGGAATAAAAACTACAACATTAGCAACTATATTATTTACTATAGTTAGCTTTATCAAAGGAAAAGATGATACTGAAATTTTAAAGAAAAGAGTAGCTAAAGATTCTGTTCATAAAGCTTTTATAGTTTCTATATTAGGTTTTATATTAGTAACTGTTGTAACCATGATACTTTCCTTGACAGAAAAAGGTGTTTCTTTTCAATATCTGCTTTATGAAGCTACTTCAGCATTTGGAACTACTGGATTAACTTTAGGATTAACTACAGAATTATCCTTTATAGGCAAGTGTATTATATTGATTACTATGTATTTAGGAAGACTTGGACCAATAATGGTGGTTTTATCAGTTGCTAGAAACACAAAAGCAAACCCTATAAAATATCCTGAGGATAAAATATTGATTGGATAACATGGTTTTCGCCTAATTGTAATGAATAGTAGATTTTGATATAATTTTGATTGGATAGGGTTTATAAATGACGTTATTATAGAGGAATTATAAAGGGGGATTAATATAGTGGAGTATGAAAATAATTATAGAAATGATGACTATATTAATATAGAAAATTTCTCTAGAAAAATAGGAGAAAAGATTGGCATAGGAACCTCTATAGTTAAGGACTATATATTGGCTAAAGTAAGTATAGGTTTAGCTTCTAGTAGTGATGCAAGAGTTAAGATAGATGAAATATATAATAAAGATAACGATAAATATTATGGTGCTTCAATAAAATCTTCAACTATAAATTATATTTTGATGAATCAAGGTGATTTAGAAGAAGAGATATACGCAAGAAAAGTTCTTGGTATTTTATTAATAGCTGAATATGATTTTAACCTAAGAAACAGCATTATAAAGATTTTGAGGATTTACTATCCAGAAGTCTTTAATTCAGTTAAAAAGGTAGACAAGAAAAAATTAGTTAACAAGTATTCAAAGATGGATAAGATAACCAGAGAAATTGAGGCTAAATTAGATTCAGCAGTATATTTTTACATAACCATATATAAATCCCCAAATTGGTTAGATGAGGGATTTATAACAGCTATTATAGATGACATAATGAATTTTGAGTTTGAGGACTTTATTTCAGTAGATATCCAAGAAGAGATAAGAACTAAAAGCAATAAAATTTATAAAATTAAAGAAGAATTTTATAAAAAATATGGTGAGATTAATGACTATAAGGATTTTATAGCTTTTATTAATAAATATGATGAAGAAAAGTTAAGTATTTTAAAGAATATATTTAAAGTAAATAAATTAGATATAGATTATTTATTTAAGAATGATGAGTTTAACATTGATAAAATAATTTTAGCTTACATAAAAGTAGATAAAGCAGCATTTAAGTTAGAAGATATTCTTATAAATAGTGTTATAATGCAGCTTTTAATTGATAAATATAAAGAATCTAAGGAAATTTATTTTAATAACAATGAGGAGACGGTAAATTTCAAGTTAAAGGATTTAAAAAGTATAGTAAATGAGGTTAGGGATAAAAACATAAATTTAAATCTTGAGGTTAAAGATCTTGAAGAATATAAAAATCAAACAGAAAATATACTACATAATGAAAGAAATAAATTAATCAAAGAACATAATATAGAAATAAATTATCTTAAAAATAGAATAAAAGAGCTAGAAAATAATCTATATGAAGAACAAAAGTATAAAATTGAATTGAATGCTTTAAGAGAGTATGTATTTGAAAAAGATAATAACTATATACCAGAAGAAGAGGATAAAAGTTTAGTTGATCATATAAATGGTAAAAAGATCATAATCATTGGTGGAGCTAAAGAGTGGAGAAGAAAATTTAGAGAAAAGTACCCAGAAATAAGAAGTCTTAATGGGTTTAATGAAAACTTTGATGTTACAGTTTTAGGTATGGTTGATTATATATTCTTTTTTACTGGACATATGAGTCATGCAACTTATTATAAAGCTATAAACTATATAAGATTAAATCAGATCCCTTTTGGTTATATAGGTAAAACTAATTTGGATTTAGTTGAACTTGAGCTTATAGATGAACTAGAAAAATATAAAGCTTAGAGGAGAACCGTATGGTAAATGAGTTTAATGTAGAAAAATTCCTAGATACATATCCAACTATTGAAGAGGAAATAAAAGAGTATGATATTGATACAAATATTTTAAAAGATATATATGAGGATTATGTTTTATATGTAGATACCTATGAAACACAATCAGAGTTTATATCAACCATTCTTAGAACCCATTCTAAAGTTCATTCTGTTAAGTCTAGGGTAAAAAGACCATATAGGCTAATAGAAAAGATTATAAGGAAAACACCTGAGAGAAGAGAGATATATGGGGAGAGTTTTAGATTTTCTCTAGAAAATTATAGAGATGAAATAAATGACCTTATAGGTATTCGAGCTATTCATATTTTTAAACAGGATTGGGAGAGTATTCATGAATTTATATTAAATACTTGGAAAGTGGTTGAAATTACAGCTAATGTAAGAGATGGGGACGATACTAGACGATTTGAAGAGCTTGATATACAGATTAAGTCAAGAAAATCAGGATATAGGTCAGTGCATTATTTAATAGAATTTTATCCAACAAGCCAGAAGGTTATAGCAGAAATACAGGTTAGAACAATTTTTGAAGAAGGTTATGGAGAAATAGATCATCAGCTTAGATATTCTCATAATAAAATACCAGAGGTATTAGAGTCTAATTTATTATTATTTAATAGAATATCAGGAAGTGCAGATGAAATGGCATCATTGATACATCTTCTTAATAAAAATCTTTGTGATATGGAAAGTAAGTATAAAGAAATAATAGAACAAAAAGATGAAGAGATTAAAAGACTAAAAGAGAATATTAGATAAATTTTAAACCTAGATGCATTGGTTCATCTAGGTTTTCTAAGCTGTAAAGGTTCTGAAATGATTTGTAATAGTTTTGTTAGTAACGATATAGAAGGTGCTTGTGGTAAAATTTATGATATTGAATGTTTTCTATAAACAAGGAGGGAATATTATGGATGCTAGAATAATAATTGTTTTAGTGATGAATTTTATAATTTCTTTAATCGGTACTTTAGCTTATTCTGTGAGACTTGTTGGGGTTAGAACTGGTAAGATAGCAATATCTTTTGCTTTATTTAACGTACTTATGCTTGTATCTAGATTGGCAGTTACTATACAAAATCCTATATTATCAAAGTTTGTAGAAACAGGTGCTGAAAATATAAATATAGTTAATTCCTTTAATTTAATTATAATAATTTCAGGGGTAGCTTCTATAGTGGGAGCCTTTCTTATTCCATCTTTTCAAAGAATATTAGGAAAAGGGGTAGAATCTTTTTCAGAAGAAAGGTCTTTTCAAAAATTAATTATTCATAGTTTCTCTAAATCTGGAATAAAGTATGTTAAAAATTCTATAGCTATTCCAGTAAAAGAAAGTATTACATCTATAGATTTTAGAAAATTTCCAAAGAGAATAATAGTACTTAATATAATAATTGTAGCTGCATCTACGGTAGGGGCACTTGCACCTATATATGCAGGAAGCCTACAACCAGACTTAGGGAAAACATGCATGTCTTTATCAGCATTAATAAATGGGGTAGCTACAATATTAATGACCTTAGTAACAGATCCTCAGTTATCTATGATGACGGATGATGTCATGGAAGGAAAGTGTACAGAAGAAGATTTTAGAACTTGTGTTATTGGTATGGTTGGAAGTAAAGCAATAGGAACATTTTTAGCATTATTTCTATTAATACCAGCGTCTTATATAATAATATTTGTAGCTAAGATAATATAAATTTAGATTTGAGGTAGTAGAATGAAATTTTGCATAGTTTCAGATATACATGGAAATCTTAGGGCTTTAGAGTATATAATTAATTATGCCGACAAAGAAAATATTAAAACCATTCTTAATTTAGGAGATATCTTTGGAGGGGAAAACGATAAAGAGGTTTTCTTAAAGATAATAAATGATAAAAGATTTATAAATATAAGAGGGAATCATGATGACAATATATTAGAGTATATTGATGATAATCTTCTTAAAGAATGTATACTTATGTATAAAAATATTCCTATAAAACGAGTAGTAACTCTTGAGGAGAGAAAGTTTCTTATGGTACATTCAAGAGAAACTTCAAACAGAGATATTCCTATTATTTATAATGGAGGTTCCATAGAAGAGTTTATAGATGATTATTCTGAGGAGGTTGATTATGTTTTGATGGGACATACTCATCTTCAAATGTTGTTAACTTATTATGGGAAAAAGACTATAATAAATCCAGGATCTTTGGGATTATATTACGATAACTCAATATCTTTTTGTGTAGGATATATAACCGATGATGAAGTGAGTTTTGGTTTTAAGAAAATTAATTTAAACTCTTAGAATTTTTTAACAAAAAATTACTCATACTAAAAGTGAAATATTTAGTAGAAGGAGTGATTTTTTTGAAAAAAATATTTATAGCAGTTATTATAGCAGGTATGGCAATATCTAAACCTGTATTTGCGACAGAAATTAATGTTTTGACTAGAAGTGAAATAACAATACAAGCTGATGAAGGACAAGATAAATTTAAAGAATTCAAAGAGGCAAATAAGGCTGATTTTGAAGAGGTATTAAGTGAAAAAAGAGCAATTAGGAAAGAAATGCAACAGCTTTATGAAAAAAGACTAGGAATGAAAAAAGAATCTAAAGATGAAATGCGAACTTTTATAAAAGATATAAAAGATAGAGTTGACAAAGGTGAATTAACTAAAGAAGAAGGAATTCAGATAATTAAAGATAAGAGAATAAGTGATCAAGAGTATTTAAAGAATTTTAGCGAAGAAGGCAAAAAAGAGCTAAAAGCTATAGATGAAAAGATTAATGAACATTCTCAAGAGGTAAAGAAATTAAAAAAGGAATTAGAATCAAGTATAGAGGAAAAAGACTCAAAGAAAATGGAGTCAGCTAAGAAAAAGTATATTGATGCTATGAAAGACCATAATAAACTTCTAAAGCAAAAATTGGAGGTTATAAAGAAGTATTCAAAGAAATAGAAATGTTAAAAGAGGGAGAGGTTAATATTGAATATTAGAGAGAAAATCAAAAAGTTACCTAAAGTTGAACTTCATCTTCATTTAGATGGAAGTGTTAGAGAAGAGACTGTTTGGGAGTTATTAAATAAACAGGGAGAAAACACTAATTATAAATCATTTGAAGAGTTTTCAAAAATATTAAGTGTTGATGGTAAATGTGAATCACTTAAAGAATACTTAAAGGCTTTTGATTATCCAATTATGGTAATGCAAAATAAAGAAAATTTAAGAAGAATCTCTAGAGAACTTATAGAGGATTTAAGCATAGAAGGAGTAGTATATGGGGAAATACGATTTGCGCCTATATTACACACCTCTAAAGGATTAACAATTGAAGAGGTTATAGAGGCTGTTATCGATGGTATAAACGAAGGCGAGAAGTTATATGGAGTAAAGAGTAATTTAATTTTATGTGCAATGAGAGGATTTCCTTTAGAAAATAATATAAATGTTATTAAAAAAGGAGCAATATATTTAAACAAAGGTGTAGTTTCAGCAGATTTAGCTGGAAATGAACATGACTTTCCTCCGGAGGAAAGTAAAGAGGTTTTTGATTTAGCTAAGTCATTAGGTTATCACATAACCATTCATGCAGGTGAAACTGGGAGAGAAGAGAATATAATTAAATCTATAGATATAACACATGCTGAACGTATAGGTCATGGAATGTATGCTTACAAAAATCCTAAGATATATGATATACTTAAGGAGAAAAATATTACCCTTGAAATGTGTCCTACTAGTAACCTAAACACCAGTGCTGTTGATAGACTTGAGGATCATCCTATAAGGAAGTATTTTGATGAAGGAATTAAAGTAACTGTAAACACTGATAATATGACAGTATCAAGAATTACTTTAGAGGAAGAATTATATAATTTAAATGAAAAATTAGGATTTTCATATGAAGAGATTGTAGAATTAATGCAAAATGCTATTGAAGCATCTTTTTGTGACGATGAAACTAAAAAGTGGATAAAAAATAAATTTTAAAAACCTAATATTAGTAGTATAAATGAATGAAGAATAGATGATACTATCAGGGAAATTAAAAACAGAGTTTTGCCATAACCCTTTATAAGTATCCTCAAAAAACTCCTATATTATAGGGGTTTTTTATTTATGGATTTTAAGATAATATATTAATATAAGAAAATAAAAGAATAGGAGAAGAATTATGGAAGAACTTAAAAGCGCAGAAAATGTTGAAGAATCTTTAGGGTTTATGGTCTATTCGAGTAAAGAACAATTACAAGATGAAAAAGATGTTATAGCTAATTTATCAAATATATCAGCTATAATTAAATTTTACTTAGATAGATGTAACTGGGCAGGATTTTATTTAATGAAGGATGGAGAATTGGTTTTAGGACCATTTCAAGGACTACCAGCTTGTATTAGAATACCTTTAGGAAAAGGTGTGTGTGGTAATGCTGCAGCTGAAAAAAAGATTCTTAGAGTAGATAATGTTCATGAATTTCCAGGACATATAGCTTGTGATGGAGCATCAAATTCTGAGATAGTAATACCTATAATAAAAGATGGTGAAGTTTATGGTGTGCTTGATATAGACAGTCCAGAGCTTTCTAGATTTACAGAAGTGGAAGAGAAATATTTAACTGAAGTTGTTAAGTATATAGAAGCTTCAATATAATAATTAAAACCACCCTAAAATAAGGGTGGTTTTAATTAGACAAAGGAGGTGTAATGTCTAATTCAGCTTTAATTAAAATGAAATCAATTCAGGTATATTGCCTAGAAGAATTATGATTAAATAATTCTAAAGAGGATAGATTAATAGTAATTTTATATAATCCAGTATCTTTCAAATAATCCTTTAAAGGTTCCCCATTAATATCCTTTAAAAGAAACGTTGCATTTGAAGGAATTGGTATATAAAATTGCTATTAATTACTGCAAAATGATCTCAAGTAAGTGCACTTACAATAATATAATATTGAATAATTGAATGTATTGTTACAATTATTTGAAAAAATAAGTAGGTATTTAGGAGGAAATTTATGAACAGGGAAGAAATATTTAATAGAGATGTTTTTATACTTATAAGTATTGTGAATATGAAACTTAGAGATTCTTATGGAAGCTTAGAGGATTATTGTTATGAGGAGGAAGTTGATAGGGATGCCCTTGTAGAAAGATTTAGTGAAGAGGGGTATGTTTATAATAGTGAAACTAATTCATTTACAAAAGCTTAGTTGGTAATTATAATTAAAATATATTATTGGCGTTATTTACTATATGATAGGAGTGAGTGAGATGAAACCAATAGGTAAAGGGAGAATTGCTGTAGTACTAGTAGCAACTGCGGCTTTAGTAGCAAGTATAATAAAAGATAAAAAAGATAAATAAAAATATAATTAGAATAGAGGGCGTACTATTATCCACGTGGAGGGAGCATTTTGAAAAGTAGGGTTGTAATTATTAGGGGAATAATAGCAATAGGCGTTATATTAGCTATAAATGTTTATGCAAGATACAGTACATATGGGAATGTCATAAGTAATGTTTTATTAGTAGGGATAAGTGCGTTCTATTTAAAACTATATCTTGAAAAAGAGGCGTTTAAAAGTAAAAATGAGGTTTTAGAATCTGAACAAAAAACGTTAAAAGATAAAGAATCGGCACTAGATGAAATTGAACGTAGACATAAATTAGCTATAGAAGGTTCAATAGATACTATTAAAGAAAAAGAATTGAAGATAAGATATATGAGTTATTATGATTCCGTAACGGGATTATATAACAGACATTATTTAAAAAAATCAATAAATAAATACATTGAGATTCACAAAAAAGAAAAAAATAGAGCCGCATTGATTTTTATAGATTTAGACAATTTTAAGTATATAAATGATTCTTTTGGACATGAGTATGGAGATATACTTTTAAAAACATTGTCTGATAAATTAAAAAAAACAATCAACGAAAAAGATTTGTTAGGTAGATTTGGCGGCGATGAATTTATAATATTTTTACCTAATATTGAAAAGATATCACAAGTTGAGGATGTATTAAAAGGGGTAACGAATGTATTTAAGTATCCAAAAAACATATTAGGAAACTATATATATACTTCAGGAA
Organism: Clostridium sp. YIM B02506; assembly: GCF_022324845.1. NCBI lineage: Bacteria > Bacillati > Bacillota > Clostridia > Eubacteriales > Clostridiaceae > Clostridium > Clostridium sp. YIM B02506. The sequence goes on along the minus strand of NZ_JAKGTG010000005.1, from coordinate 144,553 downwards.
GTGTAGGTATATCAATGTTTCCAGACGATGCAGCTGACTTTGCTACGCTTCTAAAAAATGCTGATGCAGCTATGTATAGAGCTAAGAGCAATGGTAAAGATACATATCAATTTTTTAATGATCAGATTGCAAATGAGATAATAAGACTATATGAAATAGAAGAAGGCCTTAGGGAAGCTTTGGATAATAATGAACTTTATGTGGAGTTCCAACCCAAGGTTGTGTTAACAGACAACAAAATTATGGGATTTGAAGCTTTAGCTAGATGGAAAAATAAGAGGTTAGGATTTGTCTCGCCAGCAGAATTTATTCCTATAGCTGAAAATAATAGGATGATATTAAAAATAGGAAGTTTTGTTTTAGAAGAAATATTTATTAAATGTAAGCAGTTTATAGAATTAGGGCATGATAATTTTAAAATAGCTGTAAATTTATCAGAAGTACAGTTAAGAGAAGGCGATATTGTTGAGGAGTTTAAACAACTAATTGCACAATACGAGATATCTCCTAAATTTATAGAAATAGAGATAACCGAGAGTATGTTAATGAAGTCATTTGATAATAATATAAAAATACTTATGGCTTTAAAAGATTTAGATGTTAGTATAGCACTAGATGATTTTGGAACCGGTTATTCTTCTTTAAATTATCTAACTAAGCTGCCTATAGATATATTAAAAATAGATAGAAGTTTTTTATTAGATATAATGGAGAATAGTAAAAGTAAATTTGTAGTAGAAAATATAATCCAGCTTTCACACAAATTAGGAATAGAAGTTGTAGCTGAAGGGGTGGAAGTAAAGGAACAAGTTGATTATCTAAGAAGTATATTCTGTGATTTTGTTCAAGGATATTATTTTTCTAGACCACAAAGCTTTGAAAATGCAGCTATTATGATGAAAGATAGATATATAGCTGTTTAGTTTATTAAATAATATAGTTAAGGATGTTTACTAAAAAATTAGCTATAGTAATTGTATAGCTAGAAAGTAAATATCCTTTTTATTAGTTCTGGAGGACAGGTTTTGAATAAAAATATAGATTTAACAAAAGGAAAAATATTAAGTGTATTATTGAAGTTAGCGCTCCCTATAATGGGGACATCATTTATTCAGATGTTTTATAATATGGTAGATATGTTATGGATAGGAAGGCTTGGAAGTGGAGCAGTAGCAGCTATAGGAACAGCAGGTTTTTTTAGCTGGTTTGGAGGATCTTTTATTTTAATATCTAAGGTTGGTGCAGAAGTTGGAGTTGCTCAATCTGTTGGACTGAAGGATGATGAAGGTGTCAAAAAATACATATCAAATAGTATAATAATCAACATCATACTTGCTTTTGTATATGGAATAGTATTGATTATTTTTAGAAACCAAATAATAGACTTCTTTGATTTAGGAGATGAAGGAATAGTAAGGGATGCAATTATATATTTAGTTATTATAGCATTAGGAACTGCTTTTAACTTTATAAACCCTATATTTACTTCTATATTTAACGGAACTGGAGATTCAAAAACACCATTTATAATAAATACAGTAGGATTAGTGTTTAACATAGTATTTGACCCTGTATTAATATTTGGCTTTGGACCATTTCCTGCTTTAGGTGTAGCAGGAGCAGCAATAGCTACAGTACTTGCACAAGTTGTGGTAACATTAATATTTATATATCATATATTTAAAATGAATCACTATTATTTCAGATTTAATTATTTTAAATATTGGGATAAAGAGTACGTATATAAGATTAGTAAAATGGGATTTCCAGTGGCAGTTCAAAATGGACTTTTTTCCTTTTTCTCTATGGTATTAGCAAAAATAATAGCTGGTTTTGGACCTACGCCTATAGCAGTACAAAAGGTAGGCTCCCAGATAGAAGCAATTTCATGGATGACAGCTGGAGGGTTTTCTACAGCAATAGGAACTTTTATAGGGCAAAATTATGGAGCAAAAAAGTGGGATAGAATAAAAAAAGGTTATATAGCGGTTATGGGAATGGCAATAATAACGGGCTTAGCTGCAACAATATTATTAGTGTTTTTAGGAGGGGAGATTTTTTCATTATTTTTACCTAATGAAGATGCTATAAGACTAGGGGAAACCTATTTAAAAATATTAGGTTACTCTCAGTTATTTATGTGCGTAGAAATAACTGCTGCAGGAGCCTTTAATGGATTTGGGAAAACTACAATTCCATCTGTAGTAAGTATTGTTTTTACAGCTCTTAGAATTCCATTAGCATTATTTTTATCTAAATCAACAGCATTAGGTTTAGATGGAGTATGGTGGAGTATTAGTTTAAGTTCTGTTGTTAAAGGTATATTAGTAACTTTTCTGTTTTGGCTTTTAATTCTAAGACCTGTGATAAATAACCAAATATCAAAATATAAATAATTATTGACAACAATTTGTATATAGTATAATATTATATAAAATAAAGATATATAATAATCCTGTGATAAGGAAGAGTAGTTTTAGATGTATGGTTCTAGAGAGTTGAGAATGGTGGGATCTCAATACCAAAGTTTATTATGAATGGGCCTTTGAGGAATAAAGTGAAATCTTTTTGGAGAGTAGCCTAATCGTAAATCCCACGTTATAGGGATAAAGATATGTTAGTATCTTTAAGAGTGGCGTATTTACGCAATTTAGGTGGCACCACGGATTATAGTCTCCGTCCTATTATTTTATAATAGGACGGAGTTTTTATTTTACCTTAAAATAGTAAGTTTATTTCTTTAATAAGGGGGCAGAACCATGAAATGAAAGGCAGCTTTAGAAAATCCATAGAAAATATATAAAAAATATAAAAACTTAGGGGGCAATTTATTATGAAAACAAAAAAATTAGTATTAAACTCAATATTATTAGCGATAGGACTTATGTTACATCAATTTACACCAGCATTAGGTTTTCCAATGCAACCAGATTTTGCACTTGCAACATTATTTATCATTATGATTTTAAATAAAGATTACAAAACTGTTTTAATAGCAGGGATAGTTACAGGAATATTTACAGCAATGACAACTAAATTCCCGGGTGGACAAATTCCTAATATAATAGATAAAATAGTTACTGTTACTATAGTTTATGGAATTTTATATATAATAAGAGAGAGATTGAATAAGAACGTTGTTTTAGGAATAATACTTCCTATAGGAACTTTAATAAGTGGAACAATATTTTTAGGATCTGCGTCTATACTTGTAGGGCTTCCGGGGGGAGCATCATTTGGGGTATTATTTATGGGAGTTGTTTTACCAGCGGTTATAATCAATTTAATTGCAGGTTTCGCATTATTTAAAGTATTTGAAACATCTTTAAGAAGAAGTGGTCTAACAAGAGATTTTAATATATAGTTAAAAAGTCATGAGAAAATTTTCTCATGACTTTTTATTAAAGTAGTCCATAATTTTGGGAACATGATAATCTTCTGTCAAAACAACCATAAAATCTCCTGGAATCAGTTCAGTGGTACCATTAGGAATTATTTCTTTTCCTTTACGATTAATAGAAACTAGAAGAGCCTCCTTTGGTATAGAAAGGTCTTTTATTAGATAGTTATCCATTGAAGATCCCAGCCTAACAGGAATTTCTAGTAAAACTTTTTCTCCATTACCTAAGTCACTATCTTCATTTTTGCTTAACATGTTATTAAGCAGCATTTCATAAACAGGTTCGCCATTTAATAAATCAGAGATTATATAAGAAGTTATACAAACAACACTTAAGGACAGTAGATGATTAAAAGAACCTGTCATTTCTGATATTAGTATTATACCTGTAATAGGTGATTTAACCACTGATGTAAAATATCCTGCCATTGATAAAAGTACTAAGTTATGAGTGAATTTAGGATCTAATCCTAAAAAGTTAGTAAATATTATTCCAAGTATACAACCAGTAATTGAACCTATAGATAATAGTGGAAGAAATATACCCCCAGGGGTAGAAGATGAATAAGAAACTATAGTAAATAGAAATTTTATTATTAGTAATAAAAATAGAAAGCCTAAAGTAAAGCTATTATTCATCAAGGATATAATTAAACTATGACCTCCTCCTAAAAGTTCAGGGATAGTTAGTCCTATAATTCCGCAAAATAAAAAAGGGATTATAGGCTTAAACTCTATAGGAATATTAAAGAGTTTATCATACTTATTCATAAAGGATAATATAGACTTGTTAAATAATACTCCAAGACAACCTAAAACAACTCCCAATAAAATAAGATAAAAGTAATTATTTAATGGGATTATATTAGAGATAGAGAAATCTAAAACTGGAGTCATACCAAAAAAATTCTTTGATATAAAATCAGCAGATATAGCAGATGCCATTACACTTAAAAGTAACAAAGGAGAAAAACTTTTATGAATTTCCTCTAAGGCAAACATAACTCCAGCTAGCGGAGAGTTAAATGCAGCAGCTAGTCCACCAGAAGAACCACAAGTAACTAAAAATCTTTCTTGAGTCTTGTTGTTTTTGAAAAATTTTGATATACCTAATCCAGTAGCCGATCCTATTTGGACAGAAGGACCTTCTCTACCCAAAGAAAGACCTGCTCCTAAGGTTATAATTCCACCTAAAAATTTTAAAACTATTACCCTAAGCCAATTCATATTAAATTTTCCTATAAGGTATCCTTGAACTTGAGGAATACCGCTCCCTTTAATCATAGGATCCATTTTTACTAGTAATCCTACAATATATCCAAGAAAAGCTAATACTATAAATAATATTATTATTTTAAATGGTGCTTCTTTAGCTTCTTCATATAGTGGAAAAGTATATTTAGTTACTATTTCAAGCATAAATCTATAAAATACTATTATTATTCCACCAAACAATCCTGTTAGTATACTTTGAAGAATTAGGGAAAGTTTAATTTTTGAGAAGCTGTGTATTAAGTTTTTTGTTTCAGAAATATTTTGTTTTTTCATATAAGCCTCCTTACAAATTAGTATTATACACCTATTTATTTTATTTGTAACTTATGTTACTGATAAAAATTTGAGAATGAATTATACTATGATTAAAGAAGTCAAGGAAAGAGGTTGAATAGAATGAGTTTATTTTTAGGAAAAGTTCATTTTTGGTTATTTAATAAAATAGTTTGGTTTGAAGGTTTAGAAAAAGAAGTAGAAAAGGTAATAGAAGAAAAAAATCTTCCTTTAAATAGTTGGAGAGAAGATATATATAACAAATATGGAAAACCAACAGAAGATAAACCTTTAGAAGATATGATAGATACATCTAATATTCATGGCTGGTTACAAGGGAAAATAGCTTCAGCAGAAGGAAGACAGGCAGCTTTTATTACTAAGGGAGTAAATGAATTAGGGGAAGGGTTCCTAGATTCCATAAAAGTAACGTATAAAGAACAAGGTGATAAAGCAGCTAAAGAATATTTAGAAAGTGGGGCTAGTGTAGAAGACCCAGCAGAAATATTTACAGCATTGAATAACTATATTTTAGATGGGATGCCTTGTGATAGAGCTAATGAAATATTAGAAAACTCAGAAGTAAAACTATCATGGGAAACAACTCTAGATGTTCATGAAGATTATTGGAACGCAGAAGGTGGAAATGTGCAATGGTTTTATGATGCAAGAGATTTCTGGATAGAAGCTTTTGTAAGTGGATTAAATGAAGCTTTTGGATTTAGAAAGACAGCTGACAATGTAAGAGAAATTTATAGAAGATAGGTGATAAGTATGAATGCTATTGATATTATGGTAGATGAACATAAAAATATCAAAAAGATGCTTGTTATAACAAGAAAGTATTGTAGAATGCTTTTAAATAATGAGGATTTTGATTTAGATGTATTTAATGAAATAATAGATTTCATTAGAAACTATGCAGATAAACATCATCACGGAAAAGAAGAAGAAATGCTATTTAATAAGATGGAAGAAGAATGTGTGGAAGCTATTAAAAAAACAATTAGATATGGTATGTTAGTAGAGCATGATATGGGAAGAATGTATGTTAGAGATTTAGAAGAGGCACTTAAGAGATACAAAGATGGTGACGAAGATGCTAAACTTGATATAATAGCTAATGCTATATCATACACACATCTTTTACAAAGGCATATTGATAAAGAGGATAACATATTATATAAATACGCTATAAACAATTTATCCAAGGATACTTTAGATAAATTAAATAAAGAATCTTTAGAGTTTGAAGAAAATGCTAAAAAGAATGGTACACAGGATAAATATATTAAGTTAATTGAAAAATTATCTTAAAAAGGTAGATTAAAAGATTAATAAATCTTTTAATCTACCTTTAATTTATTAGATATATATTCTCATAAAATACATATTTAATAAAAAATATTCTGGATTAATTTTTTTGTTAATAGCATCAATACTATGTTGTGTTATTAGAGGTTCTCGTCTAGTTGTGAAAGATGTGATTATAGCTGAATGGAAAACATGTCCGTTTTTGTGTTGAAAAAATACTAAATCCCCAATTTCTATTGAATCATCATTAATAAGTACTCCTTTAGGACCTTGGTGTAAATACTCTAAATTCTCTCTTAAAAGCCAAAATAGACTGTGTGCAGTAGACCACGAAACTGAATAATCTTTATCAGATTTATAGTACCAATAAGGAGAAATATATCTCATAGGAGCACCAGCAAAATGTATTATCTGAGATATAAAATTGGAACAATCATTTCCACCTGTGCTTTTAGACCCTAAATAAACATATTTATCATTTGGAATTAAAGCATATTTATATGCGTAATCTACCATTTTATTTCTACTTAATTCCTTCATTTAAATAACACTCAATTTATTGATTTATTTAATTATATGGAACTGTTCTTTGGTTTGTTCATCTATAGTTTTGAAAGTATATCCCTTTTCTTTATAGTATTTAATAATATAAGGAAGTGCTTTTACTGTATTTTTATGTTTATTACTACAATGAAGTAATAAGATGATTGAATCTTTTTCACTAATTGAATTTTTAAATATTTTATTTGGTTCAAGATTATAATTAGCGCCATCTCCACTATCTTGAGTCCAGTCATAAATTTTTAAGTTTTCTTCATGTAATAATTCAACCATAGAATTATTAATTTTATAGCTAATATTATTGCAACCAAAAGGAAATCTTAATATATTTGTTTCTAGACCTATTAAGTCCTTGATTTCAGACTGAGTTTTTTTCATTTCTGATAAAAAAGAAGCTTTACTTAAATAAAGGTTTTCTCTTTTATGAGTATAAGAGTGTAAACCTATACTATGACCATCGTTGTTCATACGTATGAGGGTTTCTTTATTGTCTTTAATTTGTTCTCCGATAACAAAGAAGGTAGCTTTAACATTTTCTTCTTTTAAAATGTCTAAGATATCATTCGATAGTTTAGTAGGGCCATCATCAAATGTTAAGTATATGGTTTTTTGAGGATTTTCTTTGGATAATTCTTCTGCAAATACTATATTAGAATTTAAAAGTAGAGCAACTATGAATAATATTAGAAACTTTATTTTTGACATCTCAATTACCTCCATTTCATTTTTATAGTATGTACTATTGAGTAAAAAATATTAAATATTAAAATTAGTAAATAAAACTATAAGAAGTTTTAATATTAATTTATAATAAAACAATATAGACACTTTAGAAATTATAAAAAGTAACGAAATATTAATTAGAGTAATAAAGAATAAATGCAATTGGTGGTGCTTACGTGGGTAGAATTAATTTTAGAAGTGCATTTATAGGTTTTTGTATATTATTTTCTATTATAATAACTTATATTTATAAAAAAAGTATGTTTAATAGCATATTAATGATAGTGATTTTAGGGTTTGTATTTTTCGAAATATATAAATTGTTAGTGAAAAAAACTTATAATTTAAATAATGAGAAAGATCAATATTATTATAGGTTTAAGACAACCCTAGATTCTTTAAATGCAATGTTAATAGAGGTTTATGAATCAAATAAAGTATTATATATTTCAGAAATTATAAAGAAAGAATGGCTTATTAGTGAGGATATAAATTATAAAACTTTATTATCAATGTTTTCAGATGAGTATAAAGAAGCTTTGCAGTACGTTTTAGATGATTATATTTTATATAAAAAACAAGAAGAATTTAGCTTGTTTAGTGAGTTATATACTAAAGATAACAAAAAGAAATATTTATCCATAAAAGGCAAAGGTCAAAAGAATAGTCATGGTGAATATCATATAAGTGTGGTTATTTTTGATATAACCCATGAAAAAGAGCAAGAAACCAAGATAGAATATATAAAACTACATGATGAAATAACAGGTTTACCAAATAGACATCATTTCAAGCAAAAAGCTAATAGTATTATTATGGAGATAAAAGATACTTACGAAAATATAGCATTAATATTTATAGATATAGATAATTTTAAGTATATTAATGATGCATTTGGAAGTGAAATTGGTAATAAAGTACTGAGAAAAATAGGAAGTTTATTAAAGGAAAATGGAGATGCTGATAGTTTTGTATCCCGTTATGCCGGAGATGAATTTATAATATTAAAAAGAAATATTTTAGACTTAAATATATTAAATACCTATTTGAAAAAATTAATAGAGGACTTAGGGAATTGCATAAGAGTCGGAGATAAAGAGATTTACACAACTATTAGCATGGGAGTAGCGTTATATCCTAAAGATGGTGAGGATTTAGAAACCTTATTAAAGAGGGTAGACGTGGCTATGTATAGTGCTAAAAATGAAGGTAAAAACACATATAGATATTTCAATATGGACATACTCAACTCTATAAACAGGCAATATTTAATTGAAAAAGGTTTGAGAAATGCTATAAAAAATAAAGAATTGTATTTAGTAATGCAACCTAAAGTTAGAAGTAATGATGAGAGCATAGAAGGTTTTGAATGTTTAGTAAGATGGAATAGCGAAGAATTAGGAGTAGTTTCTCCAGCAGAGTTTATACCAATAGCTGAAAGTTCCAGTATAATTATTGAATTAGGGAAGTATATTATAAAAGAAGCCATGGAAAGATGTAGAACCATGATAAATGAAACCAATAAAAAATTTAAGCTATCAATAAATTTATCAGAAGTTCAATTAAGAGACGAGTCATTATTAGAATTTATAAATCTTGAAGCTAGTAAGTGGGATATAGATCCTTCTTATATAGAATTTGAAATAACAGAAACGGTATTAATTCAATCGGCTGAAAGAAATGTAACTATTCTCGAGAGATTAAAAGAAAGAGGTTTCTCTATAGCTCTAGATGATTTTGGAACAGGATATTCCTCATTAAATTATTTAAATATACTGCCTATCGATATCTTGAAAATAGATAGATCTTTTATAGTAGGTATTGGAGTAGATAAAAAAAGCGAATACATCATAAGAACCATAATAAATCTTTCTCACGATTTAGAAATAAAGGTAGTCGCAGAAGGAGTAGAAACAAAAGAGCAGTTAGAATTCCTTAAAAATTGCAAATGTGATATTATACAAGGATATTTTTTCTCTAAACCACAAATGTATAATAAAGCTCTGTTTATGCTAAGAGAAGGTGTAGTTGGAGTAGCTGAATAAATAAGTACCATGTAGATAAAGGTTTTTAAAAACCATGAAATGTGATATAATAATTATATAAATAATAAGAAAAGGATGATCTATATGGGAAGAGGTTTTAGTAATATTGTCTATATAATACTAACTATAGTTGTAATATTAGGAGTAATAAACCTTCTGGCTGTATTTCTTCCATACATAATCATTATTATAGCTGTTTTATGGTTATATAGACTTATAAAAGGAAAGAAATATAGTAAGAGAGAAAGAAATTCAAGTAACTATAGATATAATAGTAATCAAGCTAATGACATTCAACATAATGAAGATGGGGATGTTGTTGACGTAGAGTATGAAGAAATAAACAAATAATTAAATAAAAAAATGCTGTACTTTTATATAGTACGGCATTTTTTTATCGCCAATTTTAGACACCAAAGCTGTAGTTTAATCATAATATGTAGGGAAAGTAAACCTAAGGAGGAATTAAAATGAGTCACAATCATCAAGACGGATACTATAATATATACGATGGATACAGTCCATGTGAGGAAACAGTTAATAGCTGTGAGGACACAAATGATACAATACCAAATCCATGCCCAGTTCCACCAACAAGAAGAGGAACTATAACTGTATTTTCTAAACTTGGAACTCAAGATGGAGAACCTTTAGAAGGCGTTAAAGTAAATCTTTATAGGCTTGGAGATTGCCCTAAATTAGTTCAATGTGAAGTAACAGATTGTCAAGGGAAAGTAGTTTTTAATAATTTAGAAGAAGGATCATATAGAGTTATCCAAATAATTGATAGAAACTATTTCCAAAAACCATGCTATATTCCTTGGAATGAAGTAAATATAGATGGAAATACAAGAAATTCAACTATTACAGTAGTAAATAGACTTAACCCATCAGTAATAAATAGACACAGATGTAATTGTAATAATAACTGTGATGACGGTTTAGGATGGCTAGCATTAATACTTTTATTTGGCTTCTGTGGATTTGGCTTCTTCTGGTAATAATTTTATACTATATTGAAATAAGCGCAGTTTTAAACTGTGCTTATTTTATTGAATAAAAAGCTTTTTTAATATACAATTTTATATGTATTTTAATGAAAAGAGGTATATGATATGGAAAATAATATTGATGTATATATTAAGCTAGGAGAGAATGGGGTTATACCTAAATATGGGTCTATTAATGCAGCAGGTTGTGATTTATACGCAGCTAGTGACTTAGTAATAAGACCAGGAGAAATTAAGGTGTTATCACTGGATTTTATTATGGCAATACCAGAGGATTGTGAAGCGCAAGTGAGGCCAAGAAGCGGTTTATCATTAAAAACAACACTTAGGATTCCTAACTCACCTGGAACTATAGATGCTGATTATAGAGATAATGTTGGGGTAATAATAGAAAATAACTATAGTATAGAAAACTTGCCTTATGAAATAATGAAATCTCCTGAATTAATAGAGGTTTTAGAGAAAGAATATAGAGAAGTAAGTTTATCAGAGATAGTTAAGAGTAATAGCAATTGTAGTATTTTAAATAACAAAATTTATTTAGATAAAAATGATAATCCTTATGGAAGTATATACATAAAAAAGGGAGAAAGAATTGCTCAGATGATTTTCTGTAAATATAAGAGAGCAAATTTTATAGAGCATGAAAACCCTAAAGCTATAGGTGAAAATCGTGGTGGCGGTTTTGGACATACTGGAATATAAAGAAAGCAGGAATATATCCTGCTTTTCTAATCTTCTACAAGAGTTTCCCATTCCTCATAAAGAGAGGATATCTTATCTTGAGTTTCAGAAATTTCTTTATTGATTTTTACAATTTCATCACCATTAGAAAACACTTCAGGCAAACATTGCTTTTCCTGCAAAGCTAATAGCAATTCCTCAGCTTGACTTATTTCTTTTTCAATGGTCTGCAGCCTTACTTTTATAGCTTTAGATTCTTTTTCTATTTCCTTTTTCTTTTTTCTTTCTTCTCTTATTTGGGTTTTAGTTTTTCCTTGAGAATCTTCAAGTATAGACTCGAATCTATTAGGATTACTTTTCTTTTCACTATAATAAGTATAGTTACCCAAATACTCCTTTATTCCATCTTCCTTCAACTCATAAATTTTAGTTATGACTTTATTTAAGAAATATCTGTCATGAGATATAACCATAAGAGTACCATCATAAGTTAAGATAGCATCTTCTAAGGCCTCTCTAGAAACTATATCTAAGTGATTGGTAGGTTCATCTAGAAGAAGGAAATTGTCCTTAGCTAGCATAAGTTTAAGTAAATTAATTCTACATTTTTCTCCACCACTTAAGAGATGGATTTTCTTAAAGGCATCCTCTCCTTTAAAAAGGAATGCAGCTAAAGCGCCTCTTACTTCCGAAGTAGTAAGCTCTGGAAATTCACTCCATACTTCATCTAGAATTGTATTATCAAGGTTAAGGTCGGATTGTTCTTGATCATAATATCCGATCTCTACATTCCTACCTATTACTTTAACTCCAGTATCAGCTTTTATTTTCTCTAAGATTATCTTAAATAAAGTAGTTTTACCTCTTCCATTTTCTCCGATTAAGGCAACCTTATCTCCTCTTCTTAAATCCATTGAAAGGTTATTGAACAAAACCTTATCGCCATAAGCTTTTTTCAAGTTTTCAATATGAATTACATCATTACCACTTTTTACTTTAGTTTCAAAACTAATTTTAGAGGCTTCTTTTTCTTTTTCAGGAGCATCAAGTAGTTCGATCTTATCTAAAGCCTTTTCTCTACTTTCAGCAGCTCTTATGCTTTTTTCTCTATTAAAAGAACGAAATCTATCTATTATTTCTTTTTGTCTTTTAATTTCTGCTTGTTGAAGATTATAGGCTTTGGCTCTAGCTTCTTGATCTTTTTTTCTAAGTTCTAAAAACTTAGTATAGGATGCATTATAGCAATATATAGTGCCCTGAATTACTTCAAAGGTGGAAGCAGTTACTTTATCTAAAAAGAATCTATCATGGGATATAACTAAAATAGTGCCTTTATATGTAGATAGGTATTCTTCTAACCATTCTATTGCATCTAAATCTAAATGATTTGTAGGTTCATCTAAGAGTAATATGTCTGGGTTTCTTAAAAGCAGTTTTACTAAAGCAATTCTGGTCTTTTGTCCACCGCTTAAAGTAGAAATATATTTATTAAAATCATTTTCTGTGAAGCCTAATCCTTTTAAAATTCTCGAGATTTCACCTTTATATGTATATCCACCCCTATGAGAGTAAATATCTTGTAGAGTTGTATAGTCATTAATTAATTTGTCATGATAAGAAGAGTTAGATTCATCATAGGGTTCTTTTAACCTTTCTTCTAAGGTTAGAAGTCTTTCTTCTATATTTAATAGTTCTTGAAAAACTGTTAAAGTCTCATCATAAATTGTGTTTTCTTCAGAAAGTTCTAGATGCTGAGAAAGATAACCAAGGGTTTTGTTTTTATCTAAAAAGACATCACCTGAATCGGCAGAAAGTTGACCAGTTAAAATCTTAAATAGAGTAGATTTACCTTCACCATTTCCACCTATAATACCTATTTTATCCCCTTCATTTATAGAAAAACTTATTTTATTTAAAACAACCTTCGTTCCATAACTTTTTTCAAGATTTTTACAACCTAAAATAATCATAGTTAATACTCCTTTATGGAAAATAAAAATACTTATACCATTATACTATCCTCACATGATTTAATCAAACAACACAATATGAGTAGATAAAAAAATTAAGCATCCAATAAAAAGAATATTGGGTGCTTAATTTATAAAAAACTTTATTATGTTCTTAGAAGTTTATTTCTATGTTTATTTTTCTTCAAAATAATTAATAAGTGATTTATTATGATGTTCCAATGTTATTGAAATTATTTTTTTAGTAAATAACTTAATCATATGATCAGGCATTTTATAGGATCTAAAATTAGAAATAATACTTTGATAGTCATTTTCTATTATATCAAAAACTGTATCAGTTTCTTTTGAGTTATCTTGACGAAAATCTAAGTCATCATCTTCATCTAAACTTCTTATTAATGAAAAAGTATTAGGAATATCAGTTACTATAGTATTTGGGGCAGAGCTTGAGAATACTTTGCCATTAAACTCTCCTATTAAATCTTTAGATTTTGTTATGGTAGAAGAAAACCCTTTGGAAAACATCATTAAACTTAATGGATCTCTAAACACTTCAAAAACAAGGTCATCACTCATATATTTATCTGCTGGAACCATTGTATACCTCCTTAGAAACTTATTTTATTATTAAAGATTATGAAATTAATTTATTTATTAGAACTTTTAATTCAACAAAAGTTTTTCATAAGAATATGATGTTTATAAGGAGGTAATGAGCATGTATCCTGAAGATAAAAGAATAAGAGAAACCTTTATTGGTATAGAGGAAACAGTAAAAATAAACAATGGAAAATTCACAAAATCAATAAATTTTGATAATGCAGCTACCACTCCTGCTTTTAAAAAAGTTCTAGAAAGTGTAAATAATTTTATACCTTATTACGGAAGCGTTTCTAGAGGGGAAGGGTTTAAATCTAAAGTAAGCACAGATATATATGAAAAGTCTCGAGAAAAAATTCTTGAATTATTTTCTTTATCAGGTAGGACAGATTATGAAGTAATATATGTAAAAAATGCAACAGAAGGACTAAATAAGTTATCAAATAGATTGATAACTTCCCCAAATGATTTAGTTATAAGCACTAGAATGGAACATCATTCAAATGATTTGCCATGGAGAGGAAAATGCAGATTAGATTATATTGAGGTGGATGAATACGGAAGATTATCAGTAGATGATATAGAAAAAAAGCTTAAAGAAAATGAAGGACAATTTAAATATTTAACTATTACTGGAGCATCAAATGTAACTGGATATGTAAATCCGGTTAATAAGATAGCTAAATTAGTTCACAAATACGGTGGTAAAATCATAGTTGATGGAGCTCAACTTATTCCGCATGAAAAAGTTAATATGGCAGGATTAGAGCCTGGGGAAGAGATAGATTACTTGGTATTTTCAGCTCATAAAATGTATGCACCTTTTGGAATAGGCGTTATTGTAGCTTTGAAGGAAGGGCTTATACATGGAGAGCCTGATTATAAGGGTGGCGGAACTGTAAATTTTGTAACTGATGATAATGTTATTTGGGGGGAAGGATCTAGTAGAGATGAAGCTGGAACTCCAAATCTTTTAGGTGTAATAGCTTTACTTGCTGCAATTGATGAAATTAATAAAATTAGTTACAGGACAATAGAAAAAAGAGAAGAGTGGCTAACAAGAGAACTATTAAGAGGATTAAATAATATTGGTAATATTGATATATATGGATATCCATATTATGATGGCAATAGATTAGGAATAGGGGCTTTTAATGTAAGAGGTTTATGGCATGGGCACGTAGCTAGTCTTTTATCTGAGCTTGGAGGAATTAGTGTCAGAAATGGATGTTTTTGCGCTCAGCCATATGTCCAAAGATTATTAAATATAGATAATGAAACTATTGAAGAACATTTTAGAAATCCTCATAGAATAAAGGAAGGTATGGTAAGAGTAAGCTTTGGAGTTTATAATACCTTAGATGAAGTATGGAGGTTTTTAAATACACTAGAGTATATTGCAAAAAATTATAGGTAAAGGTGATGGATTAATCCATCACCTTTTAAAGTGGGTTTATTTGTTAAAAGCTTTATACTTTGGAAGACTATTCTCAAAGTGTAAAGAAGGATTACCTGAAATCAAAGGATTTAAATAGTCTAGGGCTTTTTCAGTTACATGATTTCCAGCCTCATTAATCCATTCACTTGGGAAATACTTAACTTTATTAGCAACTTTAGTAGTCTCTATAGGGAAAGTTGAGTATTCGTAAGGAGTGTTAGACTCTCTTTTTATAGCAACCATCATACCTGTTAAGCCCTCTAGAGCATACTTTAATGCATCATAGCCTACTTGGTAAGCTTCGTCAATATCAAGGTCAGAAGCTGAATGCATAGAGCATCTTTGAAGTATTCCAAGCTCTAATGCTTTAACTCTAGTTGTTATACCAGCATCAACAATGGTGGATTTTAAGTAATTTCCTACACCACCTAACTGAGCATGTCCAAAGTTATCATGTAAGCCAAGTGGGTTAATTTGAGCTAAAAAGTCACCTTGTTCATTTATTAAACCTTCGGATGCAACCACATAAACTCTGTTCTTTTCCTTAAAACGAGTGTTAACATCTTCTAGAAATTTTCCTACAACGAAAGGTTTTTCAGGTAAATATATAAAATCAGCAGCTGAAGAACCATTCTCTTTAGCTAAAGCAGCAGAAGCAGCTAGCCATCCAGTATCTCTTCCCATGGTTTCTAAAATGAATATTCCGTTATTCATATAAACAGAAGCATCATAATTTGTTTCTAAAACTGTAGTAGAGATAAACTTTGCAGCAGAACCAAATCCAGGGGTATGATCAGTATACATTAAATCATTATCTATAGTTTTAGGAATACCTATAAACTTTATATCTATATTATATTCTTTTCCATAGGCGCTTAATTTTGAAATTGTGTCCATAGAATCATTTCCACCTACGTAGAAAAAGGCCTTTATATCTAATTCTTTAAATATTTCCATTAATTTTTCATATTCTTCAAGGGATTCTGTGTGACTTTTTAATTTATATCTACAAGAACCTAAGCCAGAAGATGGGGTGTACTTAAATATATCTAATTTACTTTGTGATACATCACTTAAGTTAATAAATTTTTTATTTAAGATACCTTCAATTCCATGTAGTCCTCCATAAACAGTATCAAATGCATTTAAATTATGGTTTGCTTCAACTAAACCTACAACACTAGAATTTATTACTGACGTTGGTCCGCCAGATTGTGCAATAATACAATTAGCCATTTTTTCCTCCCTATATTAAATGGTATATCACTCTAAATGTGCTATACTATTTCTTTTAAATGTTATCCTATTATATGATATATGTATTATTATAATATGTCAAAGGAATTTTGTTGAAAAAACTCAGAATTTACATAGTTAATATAAGAAAAAGAGTTAAATGTGCTATACTATATAAATTTAATAGAAATTAAAAATATTAAAAATTTCGAGAATAATTATGTTAATGTGAAATATTATATAAAGATAGTATTAATGAGGAGATTAGACGGAAATGGAGAAGGTTTTAATTATTGCATTAGCTCTAGCAATGGATGCGTTTGGAGTTTCTCTTAGTATAGGTATAAATTGTGCAGTAAAAAGAAAAAATAAATTTTATTTTGCATTATCATTTGGAGTGTTTCAGTTTTTATTATCATTAATGGGAGCTGTAGGGGGATACTTCTTCAATAATTATGTAGCAGACATACCTAATATATTAGGAGGAGGGGTTATCGCTATAGTTGGTGTTATGATGATAAAGGAGGGAATGGAAAGTAAGGATGAGTGTATTTTATTAAATCCTAAAATGTATATAATATTAGGACTGTCTGTAAGTATAGATGCATTAGTAGTAGGATTCACAGCACTACATGATATAATAAATCCTGTGCTTATACTTATGGATACACTAGTTATAGGAGGGGTAACATTAATACTTTGTCTCTTTTCTTTTTACTTATCTAGATATGCTAAAAGGATAAGCTTTGTAGCTAAATATGCAGATTATTTAGGTGGAATAATATTAATGTTTTTTGGAATGAAAATGATGTTTAATATGTAATCATAATAATAAAAATTTGAATACAATGACATATACTTATGATATAATGAAAAGAAAAGTAACAATAGAGGGAACGTATGAATTGGGAGAATTTATTAAAAGATAAAAAAATAAAAGTTACTAGAGCTAGAATAGATATTTTAAAAATACTACAAGAATGCCAAAAAAGTATAACAGCAGAACATATCTACTCTATATTTTGTGAGCATAATAAAGATGTAAACATATCGACTATATATAGAAGTCTAGAATTATTTGAGGAAAAAAATATTGTAGACAAAGTGTTCCTTCCAGAAGGTGTTAATGGTTTTTCATTAAAGAAGGATGATCACAAACATAGATTAAAATGTGAAATTTGTAATAAGGAAATATTAGTTCATTGCCCATTTAAACAAATAGAAGAACTAATTAACTCAGAAGCAAATTTTAAGATAACAGATCATTCTATAACCCTAAAAGGAATATGTGAAGACTGTAATGATAAAAACAATAAAGGAAAACATAACTAAAGGCACAAAATTATTTTGTGCCTTTAACTATTATATAAGTACTTGTTGAGTATATATTGTATTTTTAAAATCATTTATAGTATAAAGATTAGCACAGCAGTCTTTAACGTTTATTATATGAGTAGAATAAGCTAAAGCTTTAGAAATATTATGTTCAACAGAAAGAATTGTAATCCCTTTTTCTTTATTCAAAGTTCTAAGTAGTTCATAAAGTTCTTGTTGAGTTTTAGCATCTAATCCTGAAGAAAGCTCATCTAGCGCAAGTAGTCCTGGATTACCTAATAAAGCTCTTCCTATAAAAATTCTTTGTTGCTGTCCTCCAGATAAGGAACCTATGAGACTATTTTTAAAAGCGGTCATATTAACATATCTTAAAACTTCATCTATGGCTTTATTATCTTTAATACCTAGAGTTTTAGCGTGAACTTTTAATAGTTCTTTTACAGTAATAGGGAAACTGCTATTAAAGCTGTCCATTCGCTGAGGAACATAACCTACAGAGTAATTAGAAGTATTTATAATACCTTTAATAGGTTTTAGTAGTCCTAATACTAACTTGAGTAAAGTAGTTTTTGCACTACCGTTTTCACCTATTATAGATAAAAATCCACCTTGGGGAATGTTAAGATTAACGTTATTTAATATATAAGGATCTTTTCCAGTATAAGAAAAGAAAAGTTCTTTAACTTCTAGCAAAATTTATCAGCTCCTGTATTTATAATTATATATTAAATTATATAACTAAATGCGAATTGTTTGCAACAATAAAAAGTTAATCCACGGAAGCAATATTTTCTAGTTTCCAATATTTTTTTTCAGTTTTAGATAAAGAGACTCGATAAGTTAAATATTTATGAGGTGATTTATCATCTAAACCTGAGGCAATAACAACAGCAGTTTTATCATCTGAATAAAGTACATTCATTTCCTTAACTCGTAGGAGCCTGTTATCTTTAGAGTAAGAGGATGTCATGTAGTAATCTATAGAATAATAGATGTCCTTGCATTTATTTCTTATATATAAAGCTTTAAATGTAACAAATAGAGTAATTAACATTATTGAAGTTATTAATATTTTTAATAATCTTCTTTGAAGTCTAATTTTTTTATATTTATGAAACTTATAAATCCTTTTTTTCTTTCTAAGTTTTTTTGAATATTTTCTTTGGACTTGAACTTGAGAATTTAACATAATATCCACCTCCTCTAAATATATTACCAAATAATGGAATAAAAATAAATGAATAAATCTTAAATATTCCAATAATTGTAAAATAAAAATACAGTTGTTGCATAGAAGTGGCAAAAAACAATATAATAGAATCATAACATTTGTGAAAGGTAGGTATTTGAAGATGGATTTTTCGGCATTAGTATTAATGGAAAAAGATAAAGATACAGGTCACCTTATAAAAGAGATAGGAAGTTATGCAGTTAATGAAGGTGCTGTGTATGTTAATAAACTATATGTAATAGATGGAGAAGTAAACTTATATTTTCAGGTAAATAAAGATGTAGAGGATTGGGAATACTCAGCAGTATATGATCTTTTTGATGTTGAGGCTTTTGAAACCTTAGGATATGACATTGAAGAAGTTGATGATGAGTTTAATCCAACTTGGATGATATCATTTCCTTTTGATGAGGAGCATGAAGAAGTAAGAGCTATATTAAATGAATTATGTACTTTAATTAAGGATAATATAGAAAAAGTTTTTGAAAATATACAAGATAAAAAAGCAGAATATGAAGAATAATAACTAAGAGGTGAAATTTATGAGTGAAACAAAAAAAGTTAAACTTAGAGAAGAAATTCCTAGTGAATATAAATGGAAAATAGAAAAGGTTTATGAAGATACCACAGCTTGGGAAAATAACTTCAAATCTTTAAAGGAAGAGGGAATTAAGCTTAAAGAGTTTTCTGGGAAGTTAACTACGGGAGAAAAGATATTAGAATATTTAAAGTTAAATGAAGTAATATCTAGAAAAGCAGAGAAATTATTAATTTATGCTCACTTAAGAAGTGATGAAAATACAGCTAATTCGGAGTTTCAAGTTTTAAAAGATAAGATAGATACATATCTTTCAGAACTTGGTAGCTATGGAGCTTTTTTTGTACCAGAGATATTAGAATTATCAGAAGAGTTTTTAATGGGAGAAATAAATAAAATCCCAGAACTAAAAGTATATGAGTTTTTATTTAAAGATATACTTAAGGAGAAACCACATACTCTTACAAAGGAAATGGAAGAGTTAATGGCTTCAGTTTCTGATTGTTTAGATGCGCCATATAATATCCACAATATGCTTACAAATGCAGATATGACCTTTGGAAACATAAAAGATGAGGATGGTCATGATGTTGAGTTAACAGAAGGTAACTATTCTTCTTTCGTTAGAAGTAAAAATAGAGAGGTAAGGGAAACTGCTTTTAAAACTTTATATACTTCATATAAAGGACTTCAAAATACTTTAGCAACAAGTTTAAGTGCATCCTTAAAAAACTTTATATTTGGTTCTAAAACTAGAAACTATAAAAATTCTCTAGAATATGCTCTAAAACCTAACGACATTCCATTAGAGGTTTATCATAATGCAATAAATACAATCAATAAGAACTTACCATTACTTCATAGATATATAGGACTTAAAAAGAAGTTACTTGGATTAGATGAAATGCATATGTATGATTTATATGTTCCTGCTATAGAGGTTCCAAAGGAACACATAGAATATAAGGCTGGAATAGATATAATATTAGAAGGATTAAAACCATTAGGTGAGGAATACTTAAGCATTTTTAAAGAAGGAATAAATAATGGCTGGATTGATGTATATGAGAATAAAGGAAAAAGAGGCGGAGCTTACTCTTGGGGTGCATATGATACAATGCCTTATGTACTTTTAAACTACAACTATGACATTAATGATGTATCAACTTTAGCTCATGAAATGGGTCACTCTATACATTCATATTATTCAAGAAAATATCAACCACACTTTTATTCCTCATATACAATTTTTTGTGCAGAGGTTGCTTCAACTACCAATGAAGCTTTATTAATACATCATCTTATAAACAAAGAAACTGATAAAAATAAAAAATTATATCTGATTAATCAAGAACTTGAGCAAATAAGAACAACAGTGTTTAGACAATTAATGTTTGGAGAATTTGAGCTTATAACGCATGAAAGTATAGAAAAAGGAGAACCTCTATCATCAGAAAGTCTTAATAAGATATGGTTAGATTTAAACAAGAAATACCACGGAGAGCATATGGTGGTTGACAATGAAATAGAAAGTGAATGGAGTAGAATTCCGCACTTCTATACTGACTTCTATGTATATCAATATGCTACAGGTTATGCAGCGGCATCTGCTTTTGCTAATTCTATACTAGATGGAGAAAAGGATGCAGTAGAAAAGTATATAGGCTTCTTAAAGAGCGGTGGATCAGATTATCCAATTAATATACTTAAAAAAGCTGGAGTTGATATGACTACACCAGAACCTATAGATGCTACTATGGAAAGATTTAAAGAATTATTAGATATGCTTGAAAATGAAATCAAATAAGAATTTTAGGTGCTGCATAATTTGCAGCACTTGTTTTTTATAAAAAATATCTATAAACTTAATTTAATGATAGAATGAGGTTAAGTAAAACAGTCTATAAGAAGTTGAAAGGAATTTATTAGATGAAGAATTTTGAAAAAAGATTATTTGATACTTTAGTAAACCAATATAATTTCTACATAAAAGAGATTGAAAATGAACACTTAAAGTGGGTAGCAAAATTAAAAATTGATAATGGGGAACTTGCTGTAGGAGTAGTAGATAAAACTTATAAGGATTTAGAAATAGCTGTAGAGGAAGGTTTTTTTATTAGGGTTATATATGGAAGTTATGATGGAGAACCTTTAAAACAAGGAGATATATACTTTTCTCCAGAAGAAAAAAGAGTAGTAGCTGCTTGGAATAATGAGACTCCATTTATACAGATGATAGATTCTATTTATAAAAAGACATCTCGAGATTCAGAAGATAAAAATTCTACTATAACCTTTGGACTTATAGCAATTAATGTTATAGTGTTTTTAATATCAGCTTATTTTTCAAAAAGTATAGTTAATATAGATTATAGTGTTCTTTATATAATGGGGGCCAAATTTAATTATGCAATATTAAACTATGGAGAGTATTGGAGACTTATAACATCAGCTTTTTTACATGGAGGGATTGTACACATAGCTGTGAATATGTATTCTCTATATTATGCTGGAAACCAAGTAAGTAGGATATATGGTAATAAAAAGTATCTACTTATGTATTTATTAAGTGCTGTAGGCGCCTCAACTTTATCTATGGTGAATAGCCAGTCACTTTCAGTAGGGGCTTCTGGTGCTATTTTTGGGTTGCTTGGAGCAATAGCTGCTTTTGCATTTAAAGAGAGAAGTAGAATAGGTAAAGGGTATTTAACGAATCTGATATCTGTTATAGCAACCAATCTAGTAATAGGATTTATGCTTCCAAATATAGATAACTTAGGACATTTAGGTGGATTAATTGTTGGTGTCTTATTAGGGTTTGCATTATATAAAAATCAAACAAGGAAGTAAAGAATTTAAGCACCAAAGAACTTAAGAAGCAAAGAACTTAAGTTCCGAAGAATTAAAGAATTCTCCTAAGAAGCATGCAAAGACTTGGTAGAAAAGTAAAAAATGCAGAAGAACTCTCTGTACAAAAATTCTTCTGCATTTTATTTAAGCCATAGCAACTAAATCATCGTAGTAAATAGTTTCTTCTTTTAGTAGCATTCTAGCTATCTTATCAAGCTGATCCATGTTTTCATTAAGTAAAAGTTTTGTATCCTCGTAAAGCTCTTCTAAAAGGGTTTTAGCTTCTTCAATTACTACATTTCCATAGGAAGTAGAAAGTGAACCTAAAGAGGACATTTTTAATAAGCCTAAGTTTTGTCCCATTCCATACTCAGATATCATAGACATAACTATCTCAGTTGATGAATTTAAATCTCCATATGCTCCTGTAGTAATATTATCTTTCCCAAAGATTAATTCTTCAGCAGCACGTCCAGCTAGTAAAACCATTATTTTATTTTTTAAATTTGTAATAGTTTGATAAGCTTTATCCTTAGGAACTGTTAAAGTATATCCTCCGGCACCTTTTGTGGTGGGGATAATAGTAACCTTTGATACCTTATCTTCAGGCGTTTTTAATAAAGAACAAAGAGCATGTCCAGCTTCGTGATAAGCTGTTATTTTTTTCTCTAAATCAGTTATATGAGATCTATTTTTTTTCTCATAACCTGCAATTACTATATCGTAAGCTGAATTTATATGCTCATTAGTTAAAAATTCTGTTTCTTCCTTTGCTGCTAATATAGCTGCTTCGTTAGTTAAACTTTCAAGTTTAGCACCAGAAAAATAAGCTGTTTTTTCAGCTATATCCTTAATATTTAAATCTTTATAAGGTTTATTTTTTAGATGTAGATTAAGTATATGCTCTCTGGCAGTTATATCTGGAAGAGAGACTTCTATATGTCTATCAAATCTTCCAGGTCTTAATAGTGCAGGATCTAATATATCTAATCTGTTCGTTGCAGCGATAACTACAATACCTTCTTTTTCAGTAAATCCAGACATCTCAGTTAATAAGGCGTTTAATGTTTGATCTCTTTCATCTGTACCAGAAGAGTTTTTAGAACCATCTCTTTTTTTACCGATAGCATCAATCTCATCTATAAATATTAAAGCTTTTCCTTTATCCCTTGCTTTTTTAAATACAGAACGTACTCTTGAAGCGCCCACACCTACATACATTTGCATAAAGTCTGAACCACTCATAGCATAAAAGGGAACATTACTTTCTCCAGCAACTGCTTTTGCAAGTAGTGTTTTACCTGTTCCGGGTTCACCATATAAAATGACTCCTTTAGGAATTCTAGCTCCATAACGTGCGTATTTGTCAGGGTTTTTTAGAAAATCTACCACATCTTGAAGACTTTCTTTAGCTTCATCGTTTCCAGCAACTTTTGAAAAATCATATTTTGTCTTCATATCAGTTGAAACATCTTCAGGAGAAAATGAAGATCCTATAGGTAATCTCTTAGTATTAACAGAATATAATACTATAAAAAGTATTGAAGCAACTAAAGTTAAAGCAGGGATAGTCTTAACCAAGGGGGTGCTACTTTGTCTTTTTACTATAACTCCGTTACTTAGAAGTTCTTCCTGAAAATCAGGGCTTTGAGGGTTAGTTGTTATATATTTTTCACCAGAGTTTAAAATTACAAGGATATTATCTGTGTTATTTAATTCAACTTTTTGAATATTTCTACTTTGAAAGTCTTCCTTAAAGTTTAAATAGGATTTTTTTTCATAAGAGTTAAAGCCTAAATCTACATATATAAGAGAAACTATAGAAAGTAAGGCTGTTATTAATGGTATTATAAGTATTTTCTTCTTTAGTTTATTCATAATTGCCCCCCAGTTTTTAGAATATTAACGATTATATACTTTAAATTATATATTTTTAATAGATATTGTCTAATGAATTACATAAGTTTTGGTAATGTAAGTTATGGATAATTGACCAAATATGAGTTATACTTAATTAAGTTAAAATGTGTAATTGTAGGGGGAACCATGAACATATCAGAAGTAAAAGTAAAACTTACAAAAGAGGATTTGTTAGATTTATTAAGAGAGGTAATTGATTTAAAAGGATTGATTATAAACTCAATAGAGCTAGATAATAAAATAGGAATAAAAGGTACATATAAAAAATTATTTAATATAAAATTTTCGATTTTCTTTAATATAGTGGAAGTAAGGGAGCAGGATTTAGTTATAAAGTTATCAGAATTAAAAGCTCTTGGAATTCCAGCAATAAAGCCAGTAAGAAAGTTGATCCTTAGAAAAATACTTACTGATTTTAAAAAGTTAGGAATCGAAGTTGAAAATGATACTGTAATTATACACTTAAATGAGTTAATTAAAGATTTTAAATTCTTAAGATTAGGTTCATTAAATATAGTTCAAGACAAAGATAGCTTAGCAGTAAATTTATATAACTCAAAAATTGAAGTAAAGAAGTTAATGGATAAAAGTCTTGTAGAGAAATCAGAAGTTATAGAGGAAATATCTGAAGTAAGAGAAGAAGTGAAAACTTTAGAAGAGACTGAGAAAATTGAAGAGAAAGTGGGGGTTGTTTCTACTGAAGTTATAGTAGAAAAGACAAAGGATTACTATAGTGAGGGAAGAGATTATGTAGAGAATAAGATTCCTGAAAGGTTTAAGTCTGTTGAGGATTACATATTATTAGTTCCAGATATACTTGCATTAATAGTAAGGCTTATGAAAGACAACAGAATTAATAATCAAACAAAGATAGCAGTTGCAGCATCAATTGGTTATATTGTTGTTCCTAAAGATATTATTTTTGATAAAATACCTATAGTGGGAAGTATAGATGATATGGCTGTAGTATTATTTGCATTAAATAAGTTAATAAATGATGTTCCACTAGAGATTATATTAGAGAATTGGGCAGGTAATGAAAAGAATATAATAGTTTTGAAAAATGCTTTAGAGTACGTAAAGAGATTTACTAAAGCAAATAACTTGGATAAATTTTATTCAGTAGTTGAGGCTTTGACTTAGTAAGGAGGATAAAATGGGAAAGTTTTATGCTGTAGCACAAGGTAAGAGTAATTTACCTCTTATTCTTGAGAGCTGGGATGAATGTAAAAAAGAAGTTATAGGGTGTAAAGGAGCTATTTATAAAAGTTTTGGAAATAGAAAAGAAGCAGAAAATTTCATAGCACTTCATCTAGGGGATAAGGTTGAGGGTGAAGAGCCTGAAAATGGAGTTTTGATATATGTTGATGGTAGCTTTATGGAAGCTAAAAATAATTATTCTTATGGATTAGTAGTTGTAAAAGATGGGGAAGTAATTCATAAGGATAAGGGTGTAGGTTATAAAAAAGAAGATATTTCTCTAAGAAATGTTGCGGGAGAAGTTATGGGTTCCATGAAGGCAGTTGAATATGCCATTAACAATGATTATAAGGAAATTACAATATGCTATGATTATCAAGGAATCGAGTGTTGGGCTAAAGGAACTTGGCAGAGGAATAAGGATTTAACTAAATATTATCATGAATTTATGAAAAAAAATATGCACCTTATTAATGTGTCGTTCAAAAAAATCAAAGGTCACAGTGGCGATAAATATAATGATTTAGCAGATAAACTTGCAAAGGAAGCACTAGATAATACAAACAATTAATCCAAAATTTTCAGTGAGTATTAAATTTATTACTGCATATACTATAATCGACAAAAAAAAATAAAATATTACAGTGAGGTGCAGTAGTATGGGAAAATTTGTGAGCGGAATAACTACAGGGGCAATAGTAGGAGCAGCTTTCGGTATGATGGTCCTACCACAACTAGATAGAAAAACACAAAAAGCTTTTAGAAAAGCTGGCAAAAAAGTCATGAATGCGGCAGGCGATACCTACGGAGACATGATGGGATGGATGAAATAGTTCGAGAGATTCTCTCGAACTTTTTTTTTGACAGAATTAAATCTTTTTCATAGAATTTTGTAGAAAATTTAAATTTTAACAGGTAATTTTTTTATAAAATATATTAAAAAATAAGGTTATATGGTATAATTTAAATAAATTTTTAGAATAAATTTAATATTTTCGTAATGCTATAGCAATGATATAAGAGAAGGAAGAGTGATTTATGGAAATTCTTTCATTAGGGGAAAAAATTAAAAGAAAAAGAAAAGAGTTAAATATGACTCTAAAAGATTTGGCAGGGGATAGAATAACTCCAGGACAGATATCTTTAGTTGAATCTGGGCGTTCAAATCCATCAATGGATCTTTTAGAATATTTAGCAGATGCTTTAAAAACCTCTGTAGAGTACTTAATGGAATCTGAGGAAACTCAAGCAGAGAAGATATGTATGTATTATGAGCAGGTAGCTGAAGCATATATACTATCTGGAGATTATTTTATGGGAGAGAAGTATATAGAAAATGGATTATACTATTCTGAAAAGTATAATCTTGAATATAGAAAAGCTAGAATATTATTTTTAACAGGCAAAATTCATATGTTGAAAGATGAACTGGTTGCAGCTCAACAATATTTCTTGTCTTCTAATGTAATCTTTATAAAAAATAATAATTTTGAAGAGGTAGTTAAGACATTTCTTTGTTTAGGAAAAATAACACTAAAGTTAAAAGCATACCATTCTACAAGCTCCTATTTAAAACAAGCAGAAAAAGTTTATATAGATAATAATATAGGTAATGATCAGTTGCTTGGAGAAATATATTATTATATGGCAAATTCGTTTTTTAAGACGGATAATATTAAGCAGTCAATAGATTACGCTTTTTTAGCTAAGGAAAAATTCCAAAAGATATATAACAAAAAAGATTATGCTAGAACACTTTTATTGCTTTCAGATGAATATAGTGAAAGTGGAGACCTTATTAATGCTATTAAATATTCTAAAAAAGCTTTAGAAGTATATCAAGAGTTAGAAGACATATCCAGTATAGCAGAAATAGAAAATAGCTTGGGAAGGCTATTTTATGAATTCGAAAATATTGAAGAATCCTTTATTCATTATAACTTGGCTAAAGGCATCAGACTTAGTAATAATGATGAGAAACTTGTTAATACACTTCTTAACATATGCGAAAACTATTTAAAGATAAAAGATGTGGAGAAATGTGAAGAGGGTATAAAAGAGATATATAAACATATTAGAGATGATGACCATGAAAATAGAATAGAATGTAATTTATTACAGTATAGAGTTAACTTAATTAAAGACATTCAAAATGAAGCTGAAAACATACTTATAGATACATATAAATATGCAATTAATAATGATTGCAATAAGAGAGCAGGACAAATTGCTATAATGTTAGGGAAATTCTATATGGATAGTAAAAGGGAAAAGGAAGCTGCTAAATATTTGGATTATGGGATTGATATATTTAATAGTATTGGGTTATTAAGAAATTAATGGCAGATGGGTGGTAAGTAATGGAGATACTTTCAACAGGAGAAAAAATAAAACGTGCTAGGATATATAAGGGGATTACCTTAAAGGAACTTTGCGGAGATAAAATATCTATATCAAAGATGAGTTGTATTGAGAATGAGAAGATAAAAGCAGAAATTGAAATCCTAGAATATGTTTCATCTAAACTCTTAATTGATGTAGATTATTTATTAAAAGATGTTAGGGAGCAGTTAATTTCTAATTTAGAATTATTGAAGGATGGTCTTTTCTCAGATAAGGACATAGAAAGTAAGATAAAGTATAATCTGGATTTTGCGCAAGCATATAAATATTATGATCTTGCTTTCGATTTAATGCACTTATTATTTAATTATTACTTGGAAGAAGGGAAATATGAAAATATACAAATAATAGTATCTCAATATTATTTCCTTCATCAAAATAATAAAAATTCTGAGAAAGTAATTGAGTATTTTTATGATATGGCTAAATATTTCTTTAATAACAAAGAGTATATGGAAGCTTTATCATACTATTCAAGGCTTAAAGAAATTCTAAAAGAGAATGGATTAAATGATAAAGGTGAATATGCATATGCACTTTACAGTGAAGGGTTATGCTACTATAAACTAAAAGATAATAATCAAGCTTTTGAAAATATGAAAGAAGTAGTTCAATATATAGATTATGTTGAAGACAATATAAGTAAAGGGAAAATATATAATCTGCTAGCAACACTTTGTATTAAATTAAGAAAACCAGAAGCAGGAGAGTTTATAGAAAAAGCTTATGAATATCAAAAGGATAATCCAGTTTATTTAGCTTTGTCTAAAGGTAATTATGGAGAATGTTATTTTGAAATAGGTGAAAAAGAGAAAGCTAAAGCTGAGTTTAATGAAGGTTTAAATATTTTTCCTAAATTCAACAAGGTTAGATATGTTGAATTTATGAATAATTTCATCAAGCTTTTTATAGAGAATGGTGAATATGATGAAGCTTATAAGGTTTCAGATGAATCTTTAAATTTAGCAATAGATTGTAATAATATAAGATTAATTGAGCAATCATATTACTTAAAGGGAAGTATTTTACAAAAGCAAGGTAAATATAAAGAAGCTGAAATGTATATGAATCTTTCTTTGGACTCATTATTTAAGTTTGGAAGTAAAGAAGAAAGATATAATAGATATATAGATATGGCAAATATGTATTATCATTTGGGAGATATAAGAGATGCATTAAAATATTTCTCATTAGCATTTGCATTAGAAAAAAATTTATAGAATATTTAAAAGGGAGCATATTAGGTGTACTGATTAGCTCCCTTTTGGGCAAGTATTAAAATATAAACGTTATAGAGAAGAGGAAGGAATTTGAATAAAAAGATGATGTTTTTAGTTGTGGCAGCAATGCTTATTGTGTATACATTACTGAACTATTACATAGGAATAAGAGGTTTAGAATTAGTAGGGATTTTTAATAAAGACATTAATAGGGTAATATATTGGGTTATATTTTACTTATTTGCTTTTAGTTACATTGTTAGTAAGCTTTTAGAGAGATATATGCCTAATAAGATTTCAGGGGTGTTTAATTATTTAGGTTCCTATTATATGGCTGTACTTTTATATTCAATTATAATAATTGTAATAGTAGATTTATTTAGGTTGGTTAATTGGAAATTTAATATTTTAGGAGTAAATGATACCTTTAAAACCTATATGGGGATAGTAATAGTTTGTATATTAGCCTTTGTACTTATATATGGAACTTGGAGTGGATCAAGTACAGTAATAAATAAATATACCTTAAGTGTTGATAAAACTGCAGGAGATATGAAAAAGTTAAATATAATAATGGCTTCAGATATACATATAGGAAGTGTAGGTTATAGAAATAGAATGGAGAAGTTAGTTGAATTAACTAATTCAGTTAAGCCAGATATTGTTTTATTAGCTGGAGATATTATAGATGACAGGGTAGAGCCCTTTATAGAAGGAAATGTTGGAGAATATTTTAAACAAATTGAAGCTCCATTAGGCATTTATGCTGTAACTGGTAATCACGAATATATAAGTGGAAAAGTTGATGAGTTTGTAAAAATTTTAGAAGAGAATAATGTTAAAGTTCTTAGAGATGATTATTCAGAGATTAAGGGAAGTTTTTATGTTGTTGGAAGAGATGATGTTTCTGGAGGAAGTTATCAGGAAACAAAGAGAAAAGATTTAAGTGACATAACAAAAAACATCAATAAAGACTTACCTATAATAGTTATGGATCATCAGCCGAAGTATCTTCAAGAGGCTGTAGATGCAGGGGTAGATTTGCAAGTATCAGGACATACTCATAGAGGACAGTTATCTCCTAGTAATCTAATAACTAAAAGATTATTTGAAATAGACTGGGGATATCTTAAAAAAGAAAATTTAAATGTTATAGTTTCATCAGGATTTGGAACTTGGGGGCCACCAATAAGGATTGGAAGTAGATCTGAATTAGTAAATATAATACTTGAATTTAAATCAAGTGAAACTTGATTCAGGTGGGGTTTGATCTCCATCTGAATCTTAGTTGAACTTATCTAGGGTCGTGCCACTGCTAACTCCCATTCACACAGCGTGTGGGAGTGGTACAGTGGCTAGACATCAGATAAAAAAAGCTTTAGCTGCATTAAGTGGCTAAAGCTTTTTTATAAAATATATAATTTAAGTTTAATTAATATCTTTTGCTAATTAAGTCAAAGGTTAATTGGAATAAACTTAACTTAGGACTAAATGAACTTAATTTAACTGATTTAAACATGTTTTTTAGTGTTTTCATAAATCCACACTCACTTTCTTACTTCTTGTATCTATTATATTTCTAATCATTATAAAAATCATTGATAGTTATGATGAATTATAGGTACAATTAAGAGGTTTTAACTTATTTATAATTAATAAAAAAACAAAAAAACACCTTATTTAAGGTGTTTCTGTACTTTTTTTATTAAAATAAGTTGAGCTCCATAACCTTTTAGTTTCGGTAATAGATTTAGGATTGTACTTTTATTGTTATATATAAAATTTATACCTGGGAAGGATGCTTTGTGAAGTATCTCACGTTCTTCCTTATTTAATCTATTTGGTTTTCCCATACCAAGCCAATAGTTATAAGAAGAACCTATTTTTTCATTAATCATATAAGTGGTAACTTGGTTAGCACTATTTATATTAACTATATTTAAAGAAATCTTTTTTTCAGTAGTATTTTTTATTCCTCTTCTTTTTTCTAGAGTTTCAGAACTTATTAAATAATCAAGTTCTTCTCCATAGTTATATAATAATATTTGGAATTCATCATCGCTTCTAGTAACTATATAACCATCACCTTTTTGAACTAAAACATCTCCAAGTTTACTTAGAAGATAAAAGGCGTAATAAGAAGGCTTTTTTATTCCCATATCATTAACTAAACCAGAAGAGCCAAAAAACACTTCGTTTGTAAGCATAACTTCTTTCTCTAAAACATCAAAAGCCCTTATAAAGTTCAGCGGAGTTTTGTAGTTTATCACTTGATGAATAATGTAAGGTATCATATAAGCTGTATCATATATTTTATTTATTTCTAAATGATTGCCTTCATAATCATCACTAAAATAATCTAAACCAGCATCTTCTAAAATCTCAATTATAGAAGCTTTGAATGCTTTATCAAGAGAATTTTTAAACTGATATTTAGTATTAAAAAAATCTACAGTTTCGATTTCAGAGAAATATTCTATATAACTTTTTAAAGCATTTATAAACTCTTCTTGCGATAAATCCCCTTGATCTATAAGTATAAGTGCTTTAAGTTCTATATACTGCATAAATTCTAAAACTGTTTTAGTCTTATTCCAGTTGTAAAATTGACTGCCAGGGAAAATACCCATGTCTCTATCAAACAAATTAAATATTCTTCCATACTCAAAAGAGATTTCTTCTTGAAGTTCTTCTAAATTATCCTTATTTTCTTCTATAAGTAAATCAAAAGCATCTCCAACGTTTATTACTTCTTTAAACCTATGAGTCCATTCAGAAGACTCCTCATCCATATTTATATTGATTTTATGAATTTTATTTTCATAATTAAATCTGTCGTAATCCTCTAAGTAAGGGTATAGATATTTTAAAGAATCATTAATTTCTAATTGGGTAACTTTTTTAGCTTTTTCATAAGCTTTTTCATCTAACTTAAATCTCTTTCTGTATTGAAGAGGAGTTAGTTTATAGTAAAATTTAAAGTTTTTATTATAATATCTAGCATGAGAAAAACCAACCTCATCTGATATTTCAGAAATACTTAAATCGCTATCCAAAAGTAATTTTATTGATTCTTCTACCCTTGTAAGATTAAGAAGATCCGTAAAACTATAACCAGTAGCATTTTTTATCTCATGAGAGAGATAATCTGCACTTAAAAATTCCTTTTTAGCAATTTCCTGAAGACTTATCTTGTTGTTATAGTTATTAAAGATATATTTTGCTATTCTGTGATAACGCTCTAATTGTTCTTCATTTTCCCTAAGCTCTTCCTTTTCATATATTAAATAATGGAAGTTATTAATTAAGTGATACAACAAATCGATTAAATTATCTTCAATTTCCTCATCATAATCTTCTCTTTTTTGAATTGCCTCGCAAAGAATTATTGATAAAAATATTCTAAAATCATCGTATTCTTCACTTTCTTGGGCACCTTCATCAGATGTATTTACATAGAAAAACATGTTTTCTATATCGCTATAGTATTTTTCAAAAAAGCTAGGGTCAATATGAAACATAAGAACCCTGTTATCTGGATCATCAGAATAAATTCTATGTGCTTCATCTATATTTATTATCTCAAGTTCTTTTTCTTCAATTTCATAGGTATCTGAATCTATAGTAATGTTTACTGTACCTTTAAGTACAAATATTATCTCTATAGCATTATGCCAGTGGATAGGATATTCCTTAATGGAACTGTAGGAAATAGAAACTGGCATATCTAAGGGATAACTAATGTGTTCTCTTCTCAAAATCTCACCTCATTCTCATATCTCCTAATATATATTATATCATATAATATATATTATAATAAAAAGAAAAAATACACTTTGACTTTCTTTGACCTTTGTATTATTATTTTAGTAGAGTAAAAAATAAGAAAAAAGCTAAGAGGTGGTTATATGAATATTGATAAAATGACTAAAAGAGTGCAGCAAAGCTTAAATGATGCCCATGTAGCTGCTGTTAAATTTAATCATCAAAATTTAGATGTTATTCATCTATTTTATGCGCTTGTAAATGACAATGATGGATTAGTTCCTAACTTATTAGAAAAAATGAATGTAAATATCAATTTATTGAGAAATGAATTAGAAAAAGTAATAGATAAAATGCCTAAAGTTTTAGGTAGTGGAGCGTCTACTTCAGGAGTATATGCAACAAGAAAAATAGAAGAGGTTCTTATTAAAGCAGAAGAATATGCTGATGAATTTAAGGATTCTTATATAAGTGTTGAACATGTTATGCTGGGTATTATGCAGATAGAAGCTAAAGGGCAAATAGGAGAAATTCTTAAGAATTTTAATATAGATAAAAATAGTTTTTTAAAGGTATTAAAAGAAATACGAGGAAGCCAAAGGGTGGAATCACAAGATCCAGAGGGAACTTATGATGCCTTATCAAAATATGGAACTAATTTAGTAGACTTAGCTAAAAAACATAAGTTAGATCCTGTAATAGGAAGAGATGAAGAAATAAGAAGAACAGTAAGGATTTTATCTAGAAGAACAAAAAATAATCCTGTACTTATAGGTGAACCAGGTGTAGGTAAAACTGCCATAGTAGAAGGATTAGCAGACAGAATCGTTAAAGGAGATGTTCCAGAAGGATTAAAAGATAAAATAATATTCTCTCTAGATATGGGTGCATTAATTGCTGGAGCAAAGTACAGAGGTGAATTTGAAGAAAGACTAAAAGCTGTTCTAAAAGAGGTTCAAACTTCTGAAGGAAGAATAATATTATTTATAGATGAAATTCATACTATTGTAGGTGCAGGTAAAACAGAAGGGGCTATGGATGCTGGGAACTTGATTAAGCCTTTATTAGCAAGAGGAGAGCTTCATTGTATTGGAGCCACTACTTTTGATGAATATAGACAGTATATTGAAAAAGATAAGGCCTTAGAGAGAAGATTCCAACCTGTAATTATTGATGAACCTACAGTTGAAGATACTATTTCAATTCTTAGAGGATTAAAGGAAAGATTTGAAATACATCATGGAATTAGAATACATGATTCAGCTATAGTTGCAGCAACTAAGCTATCTCATAGATATATCCAAGATAGATTTCTTCCAGACAAAGCAATTGACTTAATAGATGAAGCTGGAGCTATGATAAGAAGTGAAATAGATTCTCTGCCAACAGAACTAGATATGATAAGAAGAAAGATATTTTTATTAGAAACAGAAAAAGAGGCCTTAGGTAGAGAAAAAGATGCTGCATCACAAGCTAGGGCAAAATCTATAGAGGATGAGCTTAAGGAATTAAAAAGTAAAAATGACGAAATGACTGCTAAATATGAAAAAGAAAAAGATCATATTACTGAAATAAGAAACTTAAAGAAAGAACTTGAGGATGTAAGAGGAAAAATTGAAAAATATGAAAGAGAATATGATTTAAATAAGGTAGCAGAATTAAGATATGGATTAGTTCCAAATCTTGAAAAGAGAATAGAAGAAAAAGAAGCTCAGATGAAAGAAAACTATAAGGGAGCCTTATTAAAAGAAGAGGTTACTGAAAATGAGATTTCAGATATTGTTTCGAAGTGGACTGGAATACCTGTAACTAGATTAGTTGAAGGGGAAAAACAAAAACTGTTGAGACTTGAAGAGGAGCTTGGAACTAGAGTAGTAGGTCAAGAAGAAGCAATAAAATCAGTTACAAATGCCGTAATAAGGGCAAGGGCTGGTTTAAAAGATGAAAATAAGCCAATAGGTTCATTTATATTTTTAGGACCAACAGGAGTAGGTAAAACTGAGCTAGCTAAAACATTAGCAAGAACTTTATTTGATTCTGAGGAGAATATAATAAGAATAGATATGTCAGAGTATATGGAGAAGTATTCAGTATCTAGATTAATAGGAGCCCCTCCAGGATATGTAGGTTATGATGAAGGGGGACAATTAACAGAAGCTGTAAGAAGAAAACCTTATTCAGTTATATTATTTGATGAAATAGAAAAGGCCCATGAGGAGGTATTTAATATATTTCTTCAAATTCTAGATGATGGAAGACTTACAGATAATAAAGGAAAAACTGTAGATTTTAAAAACACCATAATAATAATGACATCTAATATAGGAAGTTCTTATATACTTGAAAATGGAGAGAACATTGTAACTAAAGAAGCAAAAGAGAAAGTTATGATGGAAATGAAAGCTAGGTTTAAACCAGAGTTTTTAAATAGAGTTGATGATATAATAACCTTTAATCCATTATCATCAGATAGCATAAAGCATATAATAGATATCTTCTTAGAAAAGGTTAGAAATAAGTTAACAGAAAGAAATATACACCTAGAAATAACTGATAAAGGAAAAGAAATTATAGCTAATGAAGGATATGATCCTATATATGGTGCTAGACCTCTAAAAAGATATATAGAAAACACTCTTGAAACGAATTTAGCTAGAAAGATAATAAGCGGGGAAGTATATGACGGCGTTAAGGTTGTTATTGATGGAGAAGATGATAATTTAAAGTTCACAGTAGTTTAAAGAAACAGGGTTAATTATTTTATTAAAATAATTAACCCTGTTTAAGTATGTCAGACATATAATAGAATTTTTTTGCTTTTTCCTCATTTTCTTGAAGTTCAGATATTCTCCCAATCAGATGATATATTTCCCAATTTTGATTATCTATAGTTAGCGCTTTATTTAAAACTTCTTCAGCTTTTGGGTAATCCTCTTCTTCTATGAGTTTTTTAGCCAAAGTTATATAAGAATTTAAATCTTTTTTTAATGTATCTTTTCTTAATACTTCCTCTAAAACCGCCTTGACTCTTTTAGTCGTAAATGGTTTTTGTAAGTAAGCAGCAGCACCGTACTTAGTACATTCTACAGCGTTTTTTATAGTTCCAAAGGCAGTCATAACTATAATTGTCACAAAGCGATTATTTTTCTTTATTTGCTTTAATAACTCTGTTCCTGAAACATTTGGAAGTTTTATATCTGTAAATATTAAATCTATATTTTCAGTGTTAAATATATTTAAAGCTTCTTCAGCATTTTTTGCCTCAAAAACAGTAAAACCCTCCATCTCCAAAAATGTTTTTAACATTTCTCTAATATTTTTTGTATCATCTACTACTAAAATCTTTTTCATAAATTTCCTCCTGTAATTGGTATGTTTACCTCAAATATACTACCTTCTCCTAGTTTACTTTCACATGTGATAGTTCCGTTATGTAATTCAATTATTTGTTTGGATAATGGGAGACCTAGACCCGTTCCATTAGAAAGTTCATTTTCTCTATAAAATTTATCAAATATTTTTGGTATACTTTCAGGACTAATTCCTATACCAAAGTCCTTTATTGTAAGAATTACAACTTTTTTTCTATATTTTAATTTTATAATAATCTCTCCATATTGAAGAGAATATTTAATGGCATTGGAAAGTAAGTTATTTATAACCCAAAAGAACTTTTCCCTATCAATATTTAATAGAGGAATATTTTTATCTTTTTCAAAAACTATCTTTATATTTTTTGAAAGTGCAATAGTTATAAAGTTTCTTATAGAATTATTTATTATTTCAGATATGTCGGTTGCTTCTAAGTTTAAGTAATTTTGTTCATTTTCAAGTTCAGTTAATCTTAGAAGATTATCAATCATATCTAAAAGTTTCTGCGAGTCTTCTTGAAGTGTTTCAATTATTTTTCCACTTTCTTCTTCGTTTTTTATGATACTGTCTTCTTCTAACATGGAAGCTCCCATCATAATAGAAGTAAGCGGTGTTTTAAGTTCATGAGATAAAGTGCTTATAAAATCAAATTTAACATGGTCAAGTTTTTTGATTTTAGTTATATCTTGAAAATATATAATGATTCCGTTTAAATCAGAATTCATGCTTATAATTGTAGATATTGATATGTTAAAGACATATTTTTCTTCATCAAAACTCATGATCTTAGTTTTTCCTTGAACCCTTTCTTTTTTTGATTCATATATAAAATCATATAAATCCTTATTAGGGATAAAATTTAAAATGTGCTCTCCAAGTATATTTTGTTCCTCAATATTGAAATAATTTTCACATGAGTTATTTACTAAAATACATTTAAAATTACTATCTAATACTATTAAAGGGTTTGATATACTTTTAACAATTGAAAGAGATTTGTTTTTCTCTTCAACTAACTGACCTAAGGTTGAATTTTTAAATTCAACTATTTTATCGGACATATTTTTGAACTCCTTATATAATTCACCTATTTCATCTTCTGAATATACTTGTGATTCAAAGGAAAAGTTACCATCTTTAAAACTCTTTATAGCTTTATGCAAAGTGGATAAAGGAAGTAAAAGCTTATTTAAATATCTGTTTGATACTATTAGACTAAAAACAACTGTAAATAAACATATAAAAAGTAATAAATTAAATGACAAACGAATTTCTTCTTGTGCATGAGTCATTTTAATAGTGAGAGCGTTTTTATTTATATCATATAAATCTTTTAAATGATCTTTTAACTTTATGTAATTAACTTGTATTTTATCATAATAATCTGTTAAATGTACACTAACGATTTCAGAAGTTTCTTTAGAGAAAATATCATCACATGAATTTAAATAAATTCTATAACTATTATATATTTCTTTTGTTATTTCTGGCTCTCCAGTTTCTTTTGCTCTACTTATTTGAAATTCGTAGCTATTAATAAAAGAATCCTCCATATTATAAAAATCCATTTTGTAAGAAGGATTTTGAGTAGCTATGTAATTTAATAAAGCTATATTTTGTTTTTCACTATAGTTTATCATATCGTTTATAGCAATTATGCTTTCAAAGTTATAAGTCATAAGTTCGTCCACAGATTTTCTTATATTAAATAATTTAAATATAGATAGAAAAATCATTAATCCATTTATTGCAATTAATGAAAATAAGAGAATTTTAAATTTATATTTTAAATTTTTCTTCAATATAACAGCTCCTTAAGGAAAGATTATTTCTATACTATTATAAGATAGAAAGATAAAATAAAAAAGGTGTTTTCCAATTGGAAAACACCTTAAAATTTATTATTGGATTGATTTTTCGTATTGTTCAACCATTCTCTTAACCATTTCTCCACCGATTGATCCGGCTTGTTTTGAAGTTAAGTCTCCGTTGTAGTCTTTTAATTGAACACCTAATTCACTTGCTACCTCATTTTTGAACTTAGAAAGTCCGTTTCTTGCCTCTGGTATTAAAGTTTTATTGTTTCTTGCCATAATAGTTTCCTCCTTTTATCCTTTATAGGATTTATAATTTTTTTGTTTTTGCTAAGCTTTATTTGCTTTGCACTATTATTGTGTGCACAGATTAAATAAATAATCTATATAACTAAAGGCAATGGAGGAAAAGTGTACATGTATACCCAAAAAACTGGAAAGTTCTTTTTAATTAATAATTTCTATTAATAATTTTTTGTTTTTAAATCTTTAAAGGAAGCTATTCCGTGTAGTGTATCAGCTTCTTTTATAGCTCTGACTATAGCTTTTTCCATAACTTTTGCAGCAAGTAAACCTACAACATTAATATCAGCTTCAATCTTATTTGTGCATAAAGAGAAGATTGTATCACCATCAAACATGGTGTGAGCTGGTCTTATAGCTCTACCAAAACCATTTTGAGCCATTGTAGCTATTTTATTAGCTTGAGCTTTATTTAATTTAGCATTTGTAACTATAGCTCCAATAGTAGTGTTACCTGAAAAAACATTTTTTTGATTATCATATTGTGAAATCATAATATTCTCTGTATTGTCTAAACTTAATTTATCATCAGCTAAAACCCCTGCTATAAAGGAGTTTTTTTCGTTATCTAAAATATCACCTAAAGCATTAACTGCGACCATTGCTCCTACTTGAAGCTCTCCAACTTGAAGAGCATAGGTTCCAAGACCACCTTTCATAGAAAATGAAGGTCCTTTAATCTTACCTACAGTAGCACCCATACCGGCACCTATATTACCATTTATATCATCAAGATTTTGTTCAGAGTTTATACAAGCCTCATATCCCATAGTTTTGTCAGGGCGAATACTAGAATCACCTATAACTAAATCAAAAAGTACAGCGCTGCAGACTATTGGAACTTTTGTAACACCTACATCAAACCCAATATTATTCTCCTCTAAATATTTCATCACACCAGCAGAAGCATCTAAACCAAAAGCACTGCCTCCAGATAAGACAACCCCATGAACCTTATCTACAAATTCAACAGGATTCAAAAGATCAGTTTCTCTAGTTCCAGGCGAGCCTCCACGTACATCTACACCACCAGAAGCACCTTCAGGACATATAATTACTGAACAACCAGTAGCAGCATCTTTATTGTGAGCGTGACCTAATTTAATACCATCTATATCATTAAATTTAATTTCAAACATATAAATCTCCTTATTACAAAGGCATCCAAGTATACATAACCTTGGATGCCATAAATTTTATATTAAGTTTACATTCTAATTTTTTTTAAGGTAGTTATTACAGGGATAGCGATTAATGCAGAAATTATAGCTTCTGGAATACCATTAATAACTCCTGTAGTTAATAATACTTTTCCAACTGTATCAGGATTTATACCAACTGCCTCAGCAAACTTTGCTGCATACAATATATAGGCTAGTCCTAAAACTAAGATAGTGTTAGTTAAAGTTCCAGCTAAAGCGGCAACACCTATACTAAGCTTAGGGAATTTCTTTTTAACTAAAGTATATACATAATAAGCAACTAAGCCAATTAATACTCTAGGTACTATTGCAATAATAGGATTCCAAAATAAAAATGATGTTGGAAGTGGATTTGCAAAAGCTTGATACATAGAAAATAATCCAAAACATAGTCCGACAGCAGCGCCAACAAGTGGTCCTTCAATAATTGCACCTATTATTACTGGTATGTGCATGATAGTTGCTTTTACAGGTGGAATAGCTATAAAGCCAAGTCCTGTAAGTCCCATAAAGATAGTAATGCCTGTTAGCATTCCTGTTACTACAAGCTTTCTTACATTCATAGTAGTAGTTTTTCCTCTTTCCATTGATAAACCTCCGTTCTTATTCCTTTTATAGATATAATTCGGTTAAAGGAATTGAAATAAATTTAGTTCAGTTTCAAAATGAATACCGACAATTAAATTTTATCATCTTTATTCAGAAGTTCAAGAGAAAAATTGTTAAAAATTTATCTAAGTTATTATTTTTCTGCTGAAACCTAGTAAATAAGAGATGTAGAAGCAATAAAGAATATATATTCTGAAAATTTAAATATTATAAAATATCCTAGTTAAGTAATTGCTTTTTACATAAGGTTGGAATAAAATATTTAAGATGAATGATTTTAGTAGGTGAAAAGATGAAAGAAGAATTAGTTCCAATATATAAAAAAATAGCCTTAGACATTGCAAGTAAAATAGTAAAGGGAGAAATCCAAACAGATAAGAAAATTAGTGGGCGTTCTACTTTAGCTGGACTATACAATGTATCTCCAGAAACAATCAGAAGAGCAATAGCCCTTTTAGAAGGTATGGAAGTAGTTAAAGCTAACCCAGGAAGCGGAATTCAAATATTATCAGTTACAAATGCAGAAAGGTTTATTTCTTCAAACCAAGATAGAAAGTACATATCATCAATAAGAGAAGATATAGTAGAAATAATAAATACAAGAAATGACTTAGATAGAAGATTAGAAGAAAACTTGAATGAAATATATGACTATTTAGAAAGATTTAAAAGTATATCTCCATTTTTGCTTATTGAGATACCTATAAAGAATACATGTAAATTTTTAGAAAAAAGTGTTAATGATAGTAGGTTTTGGCAAAATACTGGGGCAACAATAGTAGCCTATAGAAGAAATAAAGAAATAATAGTATCTCCTGGTCCAAATTACACTTTTATAGAAGGGGATATTATAGTAGTAATAGGAAAAGATGATGTTTTTGAAAAGGTAAATGAATTCCTGTATGAGTAAAAATAACATAGTGATGTAAGGCAAAAAAGCTGTTAGATTTTATTGAAAAAATAAAATTTAACAGCTTTTTACATTTGAAAAGGAGATATAGTGATTTGCAAAAGAAACAACTTTATGATATCATAGAGTTGCTAGTTGGAGACAACTTACATTTATAAAAAAGTTGTCAGTTTAAAAGGGGGAAGAATATATGCTAGAATTTAAAAATGTTTCCAAAAGCTACGGGAAAACAAAAGTACTAAAGAATATAGATCTAACCATAAACACAGGCGAGTTGATGGTGCTAATTGGTCCTAGTGGATGTGGAAAAACAACTTTATTAAAGATGATTAATAAATTAATACCAACATCTGAAGGAGAAATATTGCTAAATAATACAGCAATTAAGGATATAGATACCATAGCTTTAAGAAGGAATATGGGGTACGTAATACAGCAAACTGGATTATTTCCTCATATGACAGTAGGTGAAAATATAGCTTTAGTTCCAAAGTTATTAAAATGGGATGAAGAGAAAATAAAAGCTAGAACTGAAGAGCTATTAAATATGGTAGGACTAGAGCCAGAAAAATATATAGATAGATATCCAAGAGATTTAAGTGGTGGTCAGCAGCAAAGGGTAGGAGTAGCAAGAGCCTTTGCAACAAATCCAGAAGTAATACTTATGGACGAACCATTTAGTGCACTTGACCCTATTACAAGAGCACAATTACAGGAAGAGCTTTTTAATATACAACAAGAGTTTAAAAAGACAATAGTGTTTGTTACTCATGATATGGATGAGGCAATAAAAATAGGAGACAGAATCTGCATAATGAAGGATGGAGACATACTGCAGTTAGATAAACCAGAAAATATTATTAAAAATCCAGCAGAAGGATTTGTAGAAGAGTTTATAGGAAAAAGCAGAATTTGGAACAATCCTGAGATGATAAAGGCTACAGATATAATGATAGAAGAGCCTGTAGTATCTAATAAAGCAAGAACTCTATTCCAAGCGCTTGAGTTAATGAGAGGTAAAAAAGTAGATTCTCTACTACTAGTAAATAAAGAGAGAGAGCTTGAAGGTATAATAACCATGAAATCCATAAGAATAAATCAAGATAAAGAATTTGTGGAAGAAGTTATGGAAAAGGATATAATATCAGTATCTAAGGATGCCTCAATAATAGAGATATTAGAAACTATGAATGAAAAATCTATTGGGTATGTACCAGTAGTTGAAAATAAAAAGTTATTAGGATTAATAACCAAATCAACATTGGTATCAGTACTATCGAATCAATATTTAGAGTAGGGGGAATATCTTATGAAGGCATTTATAGATTTTGTAATAAGTAGAAAAGATCAAATTATAAGTTTAGTAATTGAGCATATACAGCTTACTTTTATAGCAGTTCTTTTAGCTATAATAATAGGTGTACCATTAGGAATATTTATAACTAGAAAGCGTTCTTTGGCAAAGCCTATAATTGGATTTGCTAATTTAGTTCAAGCAGTACCAAGCTTAGCACTATTAGGATTTTTAATTCCTATACTTGGGATTGGATCTAAGCCTGCTATATTAATGGTACTACTATATTCACTTTTACCTATACTTAAAAACACCTATGCAGCAATAAATAACTTAAACAAAGATACTATGGAAGCTGCAAGAGCAATGGGAATGACCAAAACAGAAATGTTATTAAAGGTTGAATTACCACTATCACTTCCCTTAATAATGGCAGGTATTAGAATATCAGCAGTTACAGCTGTAGGTTTAATGACTATAGCAGCCTTTGTTGGAGGTGGAGGTCTTGGATACCTAGTATTTTCAGGTGTACAAACTGTTAATTCAAATATGATTTTAGCAGGTGCAATTCCAGCCTGTATACTTGCTTTAGTCATAGATTTCTTAATAGGTAAGATAGAAGATGTTGTTACTCCAGAAGGAATAGCTGTAGATAATACTATTAAAAATAGAAAGCTAACTAAAAGAATATTGGCTGTTACATGCGGAGTATTGACTTTAGTTATATTATTTAATTTTTCAAAAACAATGTTTGTAAATAAAGATAAAATTGTAATAGGTTCTAAAAACTTTAATGAGCAGTTAATATTAGGTAACATGGTAGCAACTCTTATTGAAGAAAATACAGATATAGAAGTAGAAAGAAAAATGAATTTAGGAGGTTCATCTATAGCATTTAATGCCTTAAAAGCTGGTGGAATTGATATGTATGTAGAATATACAGGAACAGCCTTAGTTAATATACTTGGGATGGAAAGTACAAGCGATAAGGATATAGCTTATAATACAGTTAAAGATGAATTTGAGAAGAACTATGGGTCAACTTGGCTTGAACCATTAGGTTTTAATAATACTTATACACTTGCAGTTAAACAAGAAACAGCAGACAAATATAATCTTAATTCCTTCTCTGATTTAGCTAAAGTAAGTGGTGAACTTAGGTTAGGTTCAACTATGGAATTCTTAAATAGAGAAGATGGTTATTTAGGACTTCAAAAGACATATAACATGAACTTTAAAGATACAAAGGGAATAGATGGAGGTTTAAGATATACCTCTATACAATCAAATGAATCAGACGTAATAGATGCTTTCTCAACTGATGGATTACT
Organism: Clostridium sp. YIM B02506; assembly: GCF_022324845.1. Classification (NCBI taxonomy): domain Bacteria; kingdom Bacillati; phylum Bacillota; class Clostridia; order Eubacteriales; family Clostridiaceae; genus Clostridium; species Clostridium sp. YIM B02506. The sequence goes on along the minus strand of NZ_JAKGTG010000005.1, from coordinate 100,724 downwards.
GGAAGGCTTTAAGTTAAAAGTTTTAGAAGATGATAAACACTTTTTCCCACCATATGATGCAGTTCCAGTTGTAAGAGAAGATACTTTAGAAAAATACCCAGAGCTAAAACCATTAATAAATAAGTTAGCAGGGGTGTTAACAGAGGAAAAAATGAGAAGTTTAAATTATAAAGTTGATGAAGAGAATATGGATCCAGATGCAGTTGCAAGAGAGTTCTTAAAAGAAAATAATTTAATTTAGATGAAAAGTTGTAGAACTAGTTATATAATAGTTCTGCAACTTTTTTTTGCTTTTTGAGCCATTGAATACAGCTAAAGAGCTTAGGTAATAATAAGAATAAAGAATATTAAATTAGTGAGAGGTAAATATGGACAATAAAGAAGTGTTTAATAAAATTGAAAAATATCTTTTGGAAGAAGAAAGACCATCAAATAAGCTTAATGAATTAATTGCATCTAAAGAAACAGATGACACATCATTTAGTATAATACGAGAACTAATGGATATACCTCAAGAACCTAAATATCATCCAGAGGGAAATGTGTGGAACCATGTTATGCTGGTTGTAGATGAGGCGGCTCTGCTTAGAGAAAAGAGTACAGATAAAAGAGCCTTTATGTGGGGAGCTTTGTTACATGATATAGGCAAGGTTAAAACAACTGTCAAGAGAAAAGGGAGATGGACGTCTTATGACCATGATACAGTAGGTGCAGAGATGGTTATAAGATTATTAAGAGAAGTTGAGGATGACCAGGATTTTATAGATAAAGTTAGTAAGTTAGTAAAATATCATATGCATTATCTTTATGTTGAAAAAAATCTTCCTTTTGGGAACCCAAGAAAACTTGTTGAAGAAACTTCTGTAGAAGAGATTGCCTTATTATCTTATGCAGATAGATGTGGTAGAGGAAACTTATCAAAAAAAGATAGAGAAGAAACAAAAGAGGCTATAGACCGATTTAGAGATAAACTAAACAACATGTGGAGTTTATGTTAATATATTAAATTATAAAACAAGCATTTACATATAAAGTTATAAGATGTATAATGTACCAAAATAGAATAATTTTTTGCTAGGGGTGCCTTTTGGCTGAGAGGAATTGATATTCTAACTCTAAGAACCTGACGTGGTTAGTACCACCGTAGGGAAGCAGATTTATAAGTGTATACACATAGTATCTACTTTTAGAAAACTTTAGGCTTCCTTCGGGAAGTCTTTTTTTTATGATAATTTGACCGGTCAAGTAGTCAACCGGTCAGGTTCAAGATATATAAATAAAGTTAGAGGAGGTGATAAAATGCAGGTTAATGGAAAAGAATATGCACTTAAAGAGCGTAGAAGTTTAATTGACTTACTTAGAGATCTTAAGGTAGATCCAAATAGAATTGTAGTAGAAATTAATTATGAAATAGTTAATAGAGAAGACATTGAAGGCAGATTATTAAATGAAGATGATTCTATAGAAATAATTAGTTTTATGGGCGGAGGCTCAAAATAAAATTATTAAATGAGGAGTTTTAAAATGGATAAGTTAGTTATAGCAGGTAAAGAATTAGATAGCAGATTATTAATTGGAACAGGAAAATATTCATCAAACAAATTAATACCAGAAGTAGTTAAAGCATCAGGTGCAGAGGTTATTACGTTAGCTATAAGAAGGGTAGATTTTGATAACAAAGAGGAAAACATACTAGAACATATTCCTAAAGATATGGTATTACTTCCTAACACTTCAGGAGCAAGAAATGCTGAGGAAGCAATAAGAATAGCTAGGATAGCTAAGGCTATGGGCTGTGGAAATTGGATAAAAATCGAAGTTATATCAGATTCAAAATATTTAATGCCAGATAACCTTGAAACCTTAAAGGCTACAGAAGTTTTAGCTAAAGAGGGATTTGTAGTTTTACCATACATGAATCCAGATATATATTTTGGAAAAATGATGATTGAAGCAGGAGCTGCAGCTGTAATGCCTCTAGGTGCACCAATAGGATCAAATAGAGGCATTAAAACAAAAGAAATAATAAAAATAATGATAGAAGAAATAAATGCCCCAATTATAGTAGATGCTGGTATAGGGAAGCCATCTCATGCAGCAGAAGCAATGGAAATGGGAGCAGCAGCCTGTTTAGTTAATACAGGAATAGCTTCATCAGATGACCCAGTACTTATGGGAGAAGCTTTTAAGTTAGCTATTAAAGCAGGAAGATTATCTTACTTAGCTGGAGCTGGACATGTAGCAGATTTTGCAAAGGCATCATCCCCATTAACAGGTTTTTTAAAGGTAGGCGATAGAAATGAATAATTATAGTAGCTATGAAGAGGTAGTAGATAGTTATAAAGATTTTGATTTTGATGAATACTTTTCTAAGGTGACTATAGAAGATGTTAGAAAAAGCATTTATAAGGATAATTTATCACCAAAGGATCTTTTAAATCTTCTTTCACCTAAGGCTGTAGAAGTCTTAGAAGAAATAGCTCAAAGAGCTAATAAATTGACTAAACAGTATTTTGGAGGGGCAGTTTTACTTTACACTCCTTTATATTTAGCTAACTACTGTGTTAATTTATGTGCTTACTGTGGCTATAGTGCTAAAAATAAAATAAAAAGAAGAAAGCTAACTATGGAAGAAATAGAGGTTGAAGCTAAAGTTATATCAAGTCAAGGGTTTAAGCATATATTGATTCTTACGGGGGAAAGCGAGTACCATAATCCAACTGAATATATAGTAGAGGCTACAAAGATTTTAAAGAAATACTTCCCATCTGTATCTATAGAAATATATCCAATGAATGAAGAGAGTTACAGAAAAGTAGTAGAAGCAGGAGTAGATGGACTTACAGTATATCAAGAAGTTTATAATAAAGAAATTTATAAAAAGGTGCATATAAAAGGACCTAAAAGCAATTACAGCTTTAGAATAGATGCTCCAGAAAGAGGGGCAAAAGCTGGAATGAGAACTTTAGGAATAGGTGCACTACTTGGACTAGAGGACTTTAGAAAAGAAGCATTTTTTACAGGGTTACACGGAGATTATTTACTTAAAAAATATCCAGAGGTAGACATAGCTTATTCCTTTCCTAGGATAAGACCTTGTGTTGGTGGATATGATGATATTCTTCCTTTAAGTGATGTGGATTTAGTACAAGCTATATTAGCCATGAGAATATTTAAACCTACAGCTTCCTTAAATATTTCCACAAGAGAAAGTGGAGAGCTAAGGGAACACTTAATACCTTTAGGGGTTAATAAGATATCAGCAGGCGTTTCTACTCATGTTGGAGGACATTCCTCTGATGTAGAAGTTGGTGAAGAACAGTTTGAGATATCGGATGGAAGATCTGCATTAGAAATAAAAAATATGCTTATAAATAAAGGTTATCAACCAATATTTAAGGATTGGGAAACTATATAAATTTTTAGGAGGGCGTATATATGAACTACACTACTCAAATGGATGCAGCAAAAAAAGGAATCATAACAAAAGAGATGGAAATAGTAGCGGAAAAAGAGAAAATGAATGTTGAGGAGCTAAGAAGATTAGTTTCTGAAGGTAAGGTAGCAATACCAGCTAATAAAAATCATAAGAACATATCTCCAGAAGGTGTAGGACAAGGACTTAGAACTAAGATAAATGTTAATTTAGGTATATCAAAGGACTGTTGTGATTTTGATCAAGAGTTAGAAAAGGTTAGAATTGCAATTGATATGAAGGCTGAAGCTATAATGGATCTTTCTAACTATGGAAAAACAGAGGGGCTTAGAAGAAGAATAGTAGAAATGTCTCCAGCTATGATAGGGACAGTGCCTATTTATGATGCAGTAGGATTTTATGACAAAGAACTTAAGGATATAACAGTTGATGAATTTTTTAGAGTTGTAGAGAAACATGGAGAGGATGGAGTTGACTTCATTACAATTCATGCTGGATTAAATAGAGAATCAGCTAATACTTTTAAGAGGAATAAAAGATTAACCCATATAGTTTCAAGAGGAGGTTCTTTATTATTTGCATGGATGGAACTAAATAATAAAGAAAATCCCTTCTATGAACATTATGATAGGTTATTAGATATATGTGAAAAATATGATATGACCATATCCCTAGGAGATGCATTAAGACCAGGGTCAATAAATGATGCTACAGATGCTTCTCAAATTAAAGAATTAATAACTTTAGGAGAATTAACAAAAAGGGCTTGGGAGAGAAATGTACAAATCATTGTAGAAGGTCCAGGACATATGGCTATTAATGAAATTGAAGCTAACATGCTACTACAGAAAAAGTTATGTCATGGAGCTCCATTTTATGTTTTAGGGCCATTGGTTACTGATGTAGCGCCAGGATATGATCATATAACTTCAGCTATAGGAGGAGCTATTGCAGCAACCTATGGAGCAGACTTTTTATGTTATGTAACTCCAGCAGAACATCTAAGACTTCCAAATCTTGAAGATATGAAAGAAGGAATTGTAGCTTCAAAAATAGCTGCACATGCGGCAGACATTGCAAAAGGTATAAAAGGGGCTAGGGAATGGGATAACAAAATGAGTAAGGCAAGAGCTGATATAGATTGGGAAGAGATGTTCAATTTAGCTTTAGAGCCAGAAAAGCCTAGAAGATACAGAGAAGAATCTATGCCAGAACATTCAGATTCCTGTACAATGTGTGGGAAAATGTGTTCTATGAGAAATATGAAAAGAATTCTTGAAGGTAAGGATATAAATATTTTGAGAGAAGATGCTTAAATTATGAAAATATATTTAATAACTAATAGAAAACTCGTAAGTAATGAAGAGGAGTTCTTACAAGTAATTAAAGAATGCTCAGAAAATGCAGTAGATAATATAATACTAAGAGAAAAAGATTTAGGTTTGGATGATTTAGTTAAGTTAGGGAATAAGATAAAAGAAGTTATAGATGAAAATAAGACAAAACTTATATTAAACTCAAATATAGAGGGTGGAATAAAACTTAAGGCTTACGGAATCCATCTACCTTTTCAAGAGTTTATAAGGGTAGATAATAAGCAGATTTATAGTTTTAAAGAAGTAGGTGTTTCAGTTCATAGTTTAGAAGAGGCTATTAAAGCTGATAAAAAAGGGGCTAGTTATGTTTTGGTTTCTCATATATTTAACACTGAATGTAAAAAGGGACTAGAGCCAAAAGGAGTAGACTTTATTAGTGAGGTTAAAAAAGAGGTTTCTTGTAAAGTTATAGCTTTAGGAGGAATATTGCCAAGCAATGTTAAAGAAGTTAAAAATACAGGGTGTGAGGGAATAGCTGTAATGAGTACTTTGATGAAGAGTAAAGATATAAAAGGTACTTTAAAAGAATATAGAGTATAGATACAAAACAACCTGGAATTGTTGATAAAGATAACAATCCTAGGTTGTTTTATTTAAGGCTTCTAAATAAAATAAGCTGTGATTACTTTTTAATACCAAACATATTTCTCAAAAGAGATACTCTCCTAAAAACTTCATAAGTAATCATAGTTAATATGAAGCTTCCTAAAATTATAAAAATAACTTGAGTAAAGGTTGAGGAAAATATTTTTAGGGAGTAATAACCTACTAATATTACATAAGATTGATGAAAAATATAAATAGGAAAAGAAGCTTTAGAAAAATACTTAGTAATGTTATTTGAGAAATTTAAATAATGTTTTCCCATACCGATAATTCCTAAGATTCCAATCCAAGCAATAATTCTAATAAAAACATCATGAAGTATTCCAATATTAACCTTCCAAAGGTATATAATTAATAGATTTAATGTTGTTAATATAATAAAGCTTATAAATAAAATAAACCTATTGTTTTCAAGTTTTTCTTGAATGCTATCTTCAGATAAGACCATATATCCTAAGAGAAATAAAGCCAAAAATTCTCCTATACTTTTACCACCTATATCTAAGAGTAGTGACATAAATAAAGGAAATATAAAGAGAGGAATCAATCTAATAACTGATAGATTAGCAATTTTCAACCTAATATTGCTTTTATCATATTTAGTCACAATAGGAATAGCTAAAAGTGAAATGATGAATAAATAGAAAATAAACCATAAATGAGCAGGAGTAAAACCACCAGTATATCCACTTAGGTCAGTTGACTTTGTGAAAAATAATATATATTGGTAAAAATAACTTCCTGTATATCCATTATGAAATTTCTCAGCAAAAAAGGTTTGAATAGGAACTATAAATAAAATTCCATAAAGAAGAGGATTTAATAATTTTGCTCTTCTTTCATTTATAAACTCTTTAGGAGTTCTTTTCTTAAGTGCATAGTTAGAACTTATTCCCGCTATAACAAATAATAAAGGCATAAACCAAGGAGAAGTACCTTGGATAAAGGCACTTAAAATAGATACACCAGAACTTTTAACATAAAAGTTTTCACCCCAGTTATTATAAATCATGAAAGTGTGATAGGGAAAAAGCAATAGAATGCTTATCCACCTAATATTATCTAAAAAGAATTTTCTCATGTATTTCCTCCTTGTTATGTGAATAAGTTTTATGCAGGTAGATTGTTTTTTGATAGATTATCTTTGTTTTTTAACTTAGTACCAAGATAAATTGCATAAGCTGCATATAGTATATCTAGGACTATAAGAGTAGGGGTTTCATCAATATTAGTATTTGTCATCATAGCTAATGCATCATATATAAAGTGGAAAGCGATAAGTGGAATAATATTAAACTCAATAGCTATAAGTTCTGATAAAATAAGACCAATTAGAAATGCATTTATTACTTGAAGTATAACATTTAGTATATTAACATTGCTAAATGCATTTGCCATATGAAGAATTCCAAAAAGTACTGAAGAGAAAACTATATAAAAGCTTGTACTTTTTGATTTTAACTTTTCTTTAATAATGCCTCTAAATAAGGATTCTTCAGTAAATCCAACAAAAAAAGTAAATACTATTATAGTTAGTATGTCCATTAAAGTTAATTTAAAATTAAGACCACCCATTATTGGTTGAACTAATGCAATAATTAATAGAGGAATGTAATATAGTACCTTTCCTGTGTTAGAAATATTGAGTTTCTTAAATCCAAACAATTTTAAAGACTTTTCTTTACTTGTCATATTAATTATAAGTATAATACCCATTATTAAATATGCGCTTGTTTGAGTAATTCTTGTAGCAATATCACTAAGTTCAAGAATTACTGATATTGCTGACGCAACACTAACCAGGAAGGTTAATGCGACTCCCCATATAATTGAAGATAAGATAGGTTTTCCTGCTGATTTTTTTTGTTTCATAAAATTAAGTCTCCTTGTAATATATATTTTTTTATAATTTAACTATATAATTTAGTGCTTACTTATTTGAAAATCTTCCCATTATAACTGTATTATGATATTTTCCATCCTTATGTATACGGTCATTTATAAGCAATCCTTCTATAGTAAAACCAAATTGTTTATACATTTGAATTGCTTTTTCATTTGATTCAACAACAGTTAGGTTGATTTTCCTAACTTCCGAAGCGTCCATGCATTTAAGCATATTTTCCATTAATATTTTACCTATCCCATAACCCCAGTAATTTTTTAATATACATATTCCAAACTCTGCTTTATGTCTAAACCTTGACAAGGTATTTCCAGCGCATCTTAAAAACCCTACAATTTGTCCTTCAACTTCTGCAAGTAAAAATAAACTTGTATTAGAGGAGTTGTCTTCAGCAATTATTTTTTCAAAGTCATCTTTAGTAAGTAAGTTTTCCCCAGCTTCTCTATCGAGATATTCAGTTTCTCCATCTATTTTAACTCTTAAAGTGGATAGCTTTTCGGCATCTGATATTCTTGGACAACGAAGAGTCCAAGTCAAATTTTTATTAGTAATTAATTTATTCTCAATAAACATCATAAGCCTCCTAATTATTAGAAAATAGTATCTAGTTTGTCGGAATAAAATGATATGGCTTTTTTATAACTTTTAATATTTTCATCAGAAAAAGTCTCAGCCAAATTTTCTAATAAAATTTTCATAGCTTCTGAATGTTCATTTAAATTATATAAAGTCATAGAGTAAAAGATTTGAATACTTCTGTCATGAGGGAATTTATCTAAACCCATCTTAAGAATAGCTTTAGATTTTTCATACTCTCCTATAGTTCTATAGGTACTGCCTAAACCTAAAATTGCGCCTTGTAAATCTTCCCCTTCAAGACCAAGTGATATGGCATTTTCGTAATATTTTACAGCTTCTTTTTCTAATTCTAAAACATCGAAGCTCCAAGCACATTGATAATTTATAGTAGGATTATCTGGATAAGAATTAACAAGAAGAATTAAAAGTTCGTTTGACTCTTGTAGTTTACCTTGTTTTCTTAATTCAATTGCAATATCTAAATCTCTCATATGCATCATACCTTTCTATGACTATAGATCAGCAAATATCTCATGAATATTTCCATCAGGATCTGAAAATAAGGCTGTTCTTTGATTCCAAGGCATATTTTCTGGTTCATGTATAGGTGTTGCGCCAAGAGAAATTAATTTCTTAAAAGATTCATCAACATCAGTAGGGTTATCACATGGAAAAGCTAACTCAAAAGACTGACCAGTAGCTTTCTCTTTATATTTGCTGCTATGACTAAACATAACTTCTCTAGTACAAATAGCAAATCGTGCTCCTGGATTTTCAAATTCTACATAGCTATCAAGTTCATTTTTAATTTTAAAACCAAGAACTTCGTTGTAAAAATTTTTCATTTCTTTAAAGTTATCTGTCCAAATTGTAATAAGATTAATTTCTGATTTCATAACAGACCTCCTATATTAATTAATATACAAATTGTACCATACACTGTGATACTGTAGAAGAATTTTTAAGTTTCATTAAAATTATTTTAAAATCTACTTTCATCTATAAAACTATATATCTATATAACTATATATAGTTTCCATGCGGGTTAAGCCCAATTTATCTAGATTTTTAGTAAATCTGTTGAGAAAATTTTGGTAGAATGATATAAGTAGCTATGACAATTTCGTATATAGGGTAAAAGGAGGGGATAGTGTGGAGGATAAGGAAATAGTCCAAAAGATTATTGAAAAAGACCCTAAGGCTATAGAAGATTTAATAAATAAATATGGGAAACTAATTTTTGGTGTAATTAATAAGATTCTAAACTCTTCTAATGAAAGATGGGAGATTGAAGAATGTTTTAATGATATTCTTATGACTTTGTGGAAGAATATGTATCTTTATAAAGAGGAAAAAGGTAAACTTATTAACTTTATTATTTCAGTTGCTAAGTTTAAAGCTATAGATTATAAAAGAAAGATTCAGAAAAAAAATAATGTTATAGAACTTAAAGAAGAGGTATTAAGGAAAGAAGAGTTTCAAGATGAGATTGATATAAAAGATCAAGAGGGATTTTATAACTTAATAAAAGAGTTAAAGGAAAAGGATAAAGAGATATTTATAAGAAGATATCTTTTAGATGAATCTATGGAGAAGATATCAAAAGATTTAAACCTATCGAAAGAGTATATTTATAATAAACTTTCCAGAGGAAGAAAGAAAATCAAAGAAAGATTGGAGGGGATTTAGATGTTAGAAGCGGAATTAATAAATGAACTTAATGGAATAGAGTATAGCAATGAAGAAATAGATGATTATTTAAATTGGGCAGAAATAAGTGAAGATGAGCTTAATAAAATAAGTGGAGATGTACAGACTAAACTTGCTAGAAGAGCGCTTAGAGAATGTGGTGAATTTATTGAAAGCACTATGGAAAAAGGTGAATACACAGAAGCGGTAATAAAAGGAAGCGATAGAGATGCTATAGTGTACTCTGCTTTTTTAGGTATGTTTATGCCAGGAGCTTTCTTGCTTTCAGGTGACTATTCTTTTGGATATATTATGTTTATTACTAATAAAAGATTAATAGTAGTAAATTCTAATTATTTTAACAAAGCTTTGGGAACTAGAATTTATACAAGGGAAGAAATGAAAAATATAAGATTTAAAAGAGTTTTGGATAGATCAAAAAAAGGCTTAATTAAAAATTTCTTTAAAAATATAGTCTCAACGCCTGGAGGATTTGTTTCTATGGCATTTGGTCTTGGAGTATTTTCAAATAGATTTTTTGAGGCATATGATTTTGATATAGGTTTTGAGGGAAAGATTATTTTTAGAGTTGTTGCATTAATAGCACTAATAATAAGTGGAATAGAACCAGATTTAGAAACCGAAGCTATAATAACAATGAGAGATGGAAAGAAATATGATTTTCTTGTAAGAAACGCAAATTATAAAGAGATTTTACGATATCTTAAAAAGCTTTCTAATAATATAAGAATGTAGAATGTTTACAAATAAAAAACACTTGTATTCTATGAGGGGACAGGGTATAATTTTTTTAACGTAATTGTTATATCATGTAAACTTGGGGTGATTAAATGTTATTTAAAAGTACAAGAGGATTAGAAAGTAATTTATCCTCATCAGAGGCTATATTAAAAGGAATTGCAAGGGATGGAGGGCTATTTGTTCCTGAGAGTTTTCCAGAGGTTTATTCAAAGTTAAAGGGGAAAACAAATTATAATTATGAAGAATTAGCTGAAATAATTATAGGGCAATATTTTACTGACATAACGAGTGAAGATTTAAAAGAGGCTATTAAAGATGCGTATACTGGTAGATTTAATGTTGAAGTTAAAAATGGGTTTTTAGAATTATATCATGGACCAACTTCTGCTTTTAAGGATGCAGCACTTTTGTTTCTTCCTCAAATAATGAAAAAAGCTAAAAAAGTAATTAATTTTAATAAGGATATAGTAATTTTAACTGCTACATCAGGAGATACTGGTAAAGCTGCTTTAGAAGGCTTTAAGGATGTAGACGGGTTTAAAGTAGTTGTATATTATCCAAAAGATGGAGTCTCAGAGGTTCAAGAAAAGCAAATGAGAACTCAAAAAGGGGATAATGTTTATGTAGTAGCTATAGAAGGTAATTTTGATGATGCACAAAGAGGAGTAAAAACTATATTCAGTAATAGTGAATTAAAGGAAGAATTAGATATAAATAATATAGCACTTTCTTCTGCAAATTCTATAAATATAGGTAGACTAGTACCACAAATAGTTTATTACTTTTATGGGTATTTTAAACTTATAGAGCAGGGCGAGATAAAAGAAGGAGAACAAATTAATGTAGTTGTACCTACAGGAAACTTCGGAAATATTTTAGCTGCTTACTATGGAAAACAGATGGGACTTCCTATAGATAAGTTTATATGTGCATCTAACGAAAATAATGTATTAACTGATTTCTTTAAGGAAGGGGTTTATGATAAAAATAGGGAACTTGTATTAACAGAATCTCCTTCAATGGATATTTTAGTGTCTTCAAATCTTGAAAGACTTCTATTTGAAATAGCTGATAGAGATAGCAGCTTAGTTAAAAGCTTGATGGATTCGCTGCAGAAGGATGGAAAGTATTCTATAACTGAGTCTATGGAAGAAAAACTTAAAGATTTCTATGGAGATTTTTCAGATATAGAAGAAGTATATAAAGTAATAAAAGAAGTTTATGAAAAAGATAATTATCTAATGGACACCCACACAGCAGTTGCTTATAGTGTTTACAAAAAATATGCACAAACTACCGGTGATGATAAAAAAGTATTAATTGCATCTACTGCAAGTCCATTTAAGTTTAATAGGAGTATAATCAATGCTTTGGGAATAGAAGCTGGAGATAAGGACGATTTAGAACTGTTAAATACTTTATCAGAAAAAACCTCATTAGAGATACCAAGTGCTCTAAAAGAGCTTAGAGAGCTTACAGTGGTGCATGACTTAGAGTGTGAAGCTGATAAAATGGAAGATATCCTTAAGAAGATATTAAAAGTAGGTGAGTAGTATGGTTAAGGTTAAAGTACCTGCCACTTCTGCAAACCTTGGGGCTGGATTCGATTGTATGGGGTTAGCCTTCGAACTTTTTAATGTGTTTGAATTTCAAGAGATTAAAGAAGGCTTAGAGTTTGAGGGAGTAAAAGAAGAATACTGCAATAAAGATAATATTATATATGAAGCTATGATGTTATGCTTTAATAGAGCTGAATATAAACCTACTGGACTTAAGATAAGTATTTTAGAAGAGAATATTCCGATTTCAAGAGGGCTTGGAAGCAGCTCTAGTTGTATAGTAGGAGGTCTTTTAGGGGCAAATGAACTTATGGGTTCTCCCTTTAACTTAGAGGAACTTTTCAATATGTCTGTAGAAATAGAAGGGCATCCAGATAATGTAGCACCAGCCTTTTTTGGCGGAATTGTAGTTTCTTCAATGGAAGATGGGAAAGCTTATTATAATAAGGTGGATATAAAAGAGGGAATAGAATTTTTATCATTTATTCCAAGTTTTACTTTATCTACAGAGAAGGCAAGAAAAGCACTTCCAGCTACAATACCATTTAAGGATGGGGTTTATAATGTTGGAAAAGCTGCTCTTACTTTAAGTTGTTTCTATTTAGGCAATTATGATATGCTAAAGTATGCATGTAAGGATAAACTTCATGAACCATACAGAAGCAAGCTTATACCTAACTTTGAGGAGATAACTAAAGAAGTTTTGGATTTGGGAGCATTGTGTGTTTTTTTAAGCGGAGCAGGTCCAACTATTATGAGTATAGTTAAGAAAGAGGATGATACCGCTAAAGATAAAATAAAGGCTCATATGACTAAGTTTGAAAAAGAGTGGTCACTTGTAACACTTAAGGAAAACAATATAGGGGCCGAAATAATTAAAGGGTGAGTTAAGATGAATAGTAATTATATACTTGTGGATAAAAGGGTTTTGCCAGAAGTATTTGAAAAGGTATTAAAGGCAAAGAGATTATTAAAAGATGGGAAAGTTAAGGAAATAACTGAGGCTGCTAAGGTAGTTGGAATTAGTAGAAGTGTATATTATAAATATAAGGATTATGTTTTTGAATTTGCAGAAAGTAGTCATGGAAGAAAGTTTACTTTTAATATGATTATTTCTCATAAAAAAGGAGTTCTTTCAAGTTTATTGAATTTTTTAACTGAAAAAGGTGGAAATATATTAACTATAGATCAAGGAATTCCTATAAATAATCTAGCAAATGTAAGTATTACCATGGATATAACTTCTTTAGAAGGGGATGCAACAGACCTTTTAGAAGATTTATACTTGGTAGATGGAGTAGAAAAGGTAGATTTTGTCGCAATGGAGTAAAGTGAAACTTAGCTTCAGAGGGAGTTTTAATCTCCCGCTGAAGGTTAGTTGAACTTATCTAGGGTCGTGCCACTGTTATCTCCAACTTTAATAGGGGTTGGAGAGTTACAGTGGCTAGACATCAGATAAATTTAAGAACTAATTAAGAATTTAAGCAGATATATTTAAGAAAAGTACGATAATATATAATCATAAACTTAAAACGGAGGACTATCAATGAAAAATATATTAAAAAATCATTGGGGAAAACTTCTTACAGCTATGATTCTTATTGTACTTTCTTTTTATGGATTTATTTATAGAGAGAGTTTAGCTCAAGCAATAAACTTAATGAAAGATCCGAAAGCAATTAGTTTATATATAGAGAGTTATGGTCACTTTGGGGTGATAATGTTTATTTTACTTCAAGTCACTCAAGTAGTTATATTCTTTATACCAGGGGAAGTCACCCAGGCAGCTGGAGGATATATTTTTGGAACCTTTTTAGGAACACTATATTCTATTATAGGAATAAATTTAGGTTCAGCAGTATTATTTTTTGGAACAAGAAAGTTTGGGAATTCTTTAGTGGATAAAGTTGTACCTGAAAAGTTAAAACGACCATTTGAAAAGCTTTTAAATGCTAAAAAGATAAACTTAATAGTATTTTTAATATATTTAATTCCAGGAATACCTAAGGATAGTTCAGTATTTTTATGTGCTCTATCTAGAATCAGTTTTAAAGATTTTCTAATCTACTCAACACTTGGAAGAATGCCAGCATTAGTTATATCTTCTTTTTATGGAGCTAATATAGCTACAGGGAACATGCACATTATAATAATTTTATCCGTTATAATGGTAGTAGGTTTAGGAATATGTATGATGTTAAAGAAATTTTTTATGGAAAAACTAGCAAAAATAAGTTAAATAGATTAATTAAAAATCCATTATGATATATTCATAGTGGATTTTACCTATTTTAAATGAAACTTACCTTTGACATAATGAAGGTTTTTAATTAATCTTGTATTAGAGTCTTTTTAAGGAAGAGAGTAATATAGAGAAAGGGTGATAGGAGTGAGTATATATTTTGATAACGCAGCAACTACTCCACCTACAGAAGAAGTTATAGAATCAGTAGTAGTAGGAATGAAAGAATATTATGGAAATCCATCTTCTCTTCATAAGTTAGGGTTAAATGCAGAAAGAATGTTATTAACTAGTAGAGAAGAGTTAGCTAAAACTATAAATGCAACCTCTGATGAAATATTTTTTACTTCAGGAGGAAGTGAAGGAAATAATTTTATATTAAAAGGAATTGGAAAATCAGGGAATAATATTATTACAACTAAATTTGAACATCCCTCAGTTTTAAATGCTTTAAATGAGCTAAGAGAACAGGGAATAATAGTTCATGAATTATCTCTTAATGAAAATGGTGAAGTTGATTTAGAAGAACTAAAGGGTTTTATAGATAAAAATACTGTATTAGTATCCATAATGCATGTTAATAATGAGATCGGAACTATTCAGCCTATTGAAGAAATAGGGAAAATAATTAAAGATAATTCTACTAGAGCAAAATTTCATGTAGACGGAGTTCAAAGTTATGGTAAAATAGCTATTGATGTTAAAAAAGCTAATATAGATTATTTAACTGTAAGTTCTCATAAATTTCATGGACCTAAGGGAGTAGGTTTTTGTTATATAAGAAAAGGTCTAAGACTAAAAGCTCTAATTTCAGGTGGTGGACAAGAGTCTGGTTTTAGAAGTGGAACTGAAAACTTACCTGGAGTAATGGGAATGGTTGTAGCAGCAAAGATGGCACAAGCCTCAATTAAAGAAAGTTATAAAAAAGTTTGGGAAATAAAAGAACATTTTATAGAAAAACTTAAAGGAATAGAAAATATAAAAATAAATTCTCCTCAAAAGGAAAACATAAGTCCATACATATTAAATGTTTCTTTTACTGGTATAAGAGGAGAGGTTCTTTTACATGCCCTTGAGGAAAATGGTATATTTGTATCCACAGGTTCTGCTTGTTCATCAAGAGGTGGCAAAGAGAGTCATGTATTAAAAGCTTTAGGGTTAGATTATAAAGACATAGATGGTGCTATAAGATTTTCTTTTTCAAGATTTAATACATTAGAAGAAGTGGATTTATCCAATGAAGCACTTAAGAAATCATTGTTATTTTTAAGGAGAGTTAGAAAATGAAAAAATTATTACTTATAAAAAGTGCCCCTGAGATATTTTTAAAGGGACTAAACAGAAACAAATTTGAAAGATTATTAAAAAAGAATATAGCTAAAAAACTTGAAGGAATAGAATATGAATTCATCACAGACATGGGAAGATGGTTCGTATATTCAGAGGATTTAGAAGAAGCTTGCAGTAGAGTTAGAAAAGTATTTGGAGTAACTCAGGTTTGTATAGTAACTCAAATAGAAAGAGATTATGAAGAAATTAAAAAACTAGCTTTAAGTAAGGTAATAGAAGCTAAAGCATCAAACTTCAAAATAGAAACTAATAGAGCTAATAAAGAATTCCCTAAAAACTCTATGGAAGTTTCAAGAGAAGTTGGAGGATATGTTTTAACTAACTATGAAGGTGAGCTTTCAGTTAAAATAAATGATCCTGAATGTTTAGTTAAGGTTGAAATAAGAGATAAGGCGTATCTATATACTAAGTTAGACATAGTAAAAGGAGAAGGTGGTCTTCCTTACGGAGTTAATGGAAGCACTATGCTTATGTTATCTGGTGGAATAGATTCACCTGTAGCTGGATATATGATGGCAAGAAGAGGGGTAGAACTTCACTGTGTATATTATCACTCTCACCCATATACTTCAGAAAGAGCTAAAGATAAGGTTAAGGATTTAGCAAAAGTATTAGCAAGTTATACAGAAAAAGTTAATTTATATGTAGTTCCATTTACAGAGATTCAAATGGGCATAATAGAGAAATGTAGAGAAGATGAGCTTACAATAATCATGAGGAGATTTATGATGAGAGTAGCTTGTGAATTGGCTGAACAAAAAGGAATTCAATCAGTATCTACAGGTGAAAGTATAGGTCAAGTAGCATCTCAAACTATGGAAGGTTTAATAGTTTCAACAGATGTAGCAGATAGACCAGTATTTAGACCATTAATATCTATGGATAAAGAAGACATCATGGATATATCAAGAAGAATAGGAACTTATGATATATCTATAAGACCATATGAAGACTGCTGTACAATATTTGTACCTAAACATCCTAAAACAAAACCACAAGTAGAGCCAATAAGAAAATCAGAAGAAGCTTTAGATATCGAGGCTTTAGTTAAAGAAGCTGTAGATAATATTGAAGTGTATAGATTCTAGAATTTAATATAATAGTGAATAGTCCTACTTTTGTAGGGCTATTTTTATTTACTTTAAAGGAAATTAAAATTACATGTAGAAATACTAATATAATAGTGTAAATGGGATTGGTGGAATGATTATGAAGAGATTTATAACCTTTATGATTTCAGTAGGATTAATTTTTATTATAGCTTTTAATTTATATAAACTATATTCTAAATCTGATGTACCTTATGAAATACCCAAAGTTCATTTTAAATATAAGAGTAAAAAAATAACCTCATCTCAAGGTGAGCATAATTGGATAAACGGAGAAGGTGGAAATAGTTATCTAGCAGGATCTTCATATGAAATTGGTGAAAAGTTAGAGGTTATAAAGTGTATTGCAAGTGGTTATATGGATATAACTTTTAAGACTAAGCCTATAAATTGTCCACCTCAAAAGCTTATAGTTTCAGTATGGAAAGATAAGGATAATAGAGAGGTATATCAAGAAATTAGAGGGGATATTTTAAATTCAGTAACAATATTGCTTCCTGAAAAAGAAGGAGAATATATTTTTGAGATTAATGCTTACTGGAACGATAAGCATAACACCTCAAATATCTTAAAGATATTAATAGAATAGGGTAAGAATAGATAAGGAAATAAGCACCAAGTAGCATACAAAATACTTGGTGCTTATTTCCTTTTATAATTAGTTATTTGAATCTATTATCTCTTTTAAAGTAACATTTTCATTTATAAATCTAGAATCACTTTTTTGATTTTTTAGTTTAATAGCTTTTTTAGGGCAGTTTTGAATACAAGCTAAACAATGTTGACAGTTACCATTAAATTTAGGTTTAGTGGCAACCGTTATGTTGTTAACTGGGCATACTTTTTCACAAATTTTGCAACTTATACAACTGTCATCAACTATAAATTTTTTATCAAAATTCGGGTCATATAATTTTTCATTAAGAGATCTTACAATTTCAGAAACCTTGGAGTGTTTTTTCAAGTAAATTTTATTTGAAGCTACATCTTCAATAATTTTATTAAGATTGCCTTCGATATTTTTTTTGGATTGAGTTTTTATCTGTTTGTCCATGTCAAACCCAGGAAGATAGTTATCTACCATTATTAATTCATTTACGTAAGAAAATTTTATCCCGTTTCTTTCACCTATTTTTAATAGATGTATTGTAGATGCTCCTGCATACATTCCGTAAGTAGCTATTCCAAAAAAATAATTACTTTTAAGTTTAGCTTTATCCAAAAACTCTTCAACTATCTTCGGTACGCCGCTATGATATACTGGGAAAACTATACCTATTTTATCATCTTCAAAATTAAGGTTATTTTCTTTTAATAGTTTTGGGATAGAGTAATACTCAGCTTCAAAGCTTTTTGCTACATATAAATTATTACCTGTTGCTGTAAAATAAAAAATTTTCATAGGTTCCTCCTCTTAGTAGTGTTACAATTGTAACGCTATATTGGATATAGTATAATATAAGAAAATAGCGAAAATCAATATCTTAAGATGGAAGTGTTACAAAAGAGAGGGATTTGTTTATGGGAAATAATAATTCGCAAAATCTAATTACGAAAGAGAGTATTTTCACAGCTTTAATGATTTTAATGGAGAAAAAGAATTTTAAGGAAATATCAATAACAGAATTAACTAAAAAAGCTGGGGTATCACGAATGGCTTTTTATAGAAATTATAATAATTTAGAAGATATTATAACTGACTATTTAGATGAATTTTTTGAGGAGTCATATAAAGAGTTAGTTATATGCGAAAAAAATGATAATAATGAAATTCTAATAAGATTTTTTTCATATTTTAGAGAACATAAAAAATTAATCGACAACTTAATTAAAGCTAGTCTAGCTAACTTAATACTAGAAAGATGTACTAACATATTCTATTCCTTATCTAAAGAAGTAGTATGTTCTAATCCTCATCCAGAAGAAGTTCAAAGATTTATAATTGAATTTGTTTCAGGAGGACTATATAAAATTTTAATAGAATGGGCTAAAAACGGAATGAAAGAAAGTGATGAAAAAATGGGAAGTATTATACATTCATTAATGACTGGAGCTTCGGTAAAGACCATAATATCATATTAAGTAAATACCAGATTATTTAAAACAAGAAGTATCTTAATTTTAAGAACTTCTTTTTATTTTACAAAAAATCTCAAGAACATATTGACAGAAGATTGAATAAGATGTACTATAAATACATATTAACAAATTGATAATATCAAAAAGAAAATAAGTATTCAAAAAGAATATTAAGTTTTAGGAGGATTAGAAAATGATTTATTTTAATAATGAAAAAATAGATATAAAAAAGTTTCCTAATGGTGAGGCACTTATTCATGGTAGTGATTTAAATATAAAAGATAATAATGAGATTAAGGTTAAGTTTGAAAACAATGAGGATATAACTAATTTAATATTTTTAAAGGGATATTTAGATGAGCTAAGAGTAAAGTGTAGTTTACTACTCCCATACATGCCTTACAGTAGAATGGATAGAACTGAAGGTGTAACAGTATTTACTTTAAAGTATTTGTGTAAGTTAATTAATAGTTTGGACTTCGAAAAAGTAACAATTTATGAACCACATTCTGAAGTATCTGTTGCTCTAATAGATAGAGTTAAAGTAGTAAATATGTCTAAGAGACTTACAGAGCAATTGATAGAAGAATTAAATGATGAAAATGTGTATCTAGTTTATCCAGATGCTGGAGCCTCAAAGAGATATGCTCATCAGATAGCTTATGAAAAGATATTAACTGCAAATAAGGAACGTGATTTTAAAACAGGATTTATAAACAAGTTAGAAATCAATGGGGATGTAAAAAGTAAAAACTTTAAAGCGATTATAGTAGATGATTTATGTTCAAAAGGAGGAACCTTTGAACTTACCGCTTCTAAACTTAAAGAAATGGGAGCAGGAGAAATATATCTTGTAGTTACCCATTGTGAAAATACAATATTTGAAGGTAAGCTATTAGATAGCGATTTAATAACAGGAATATATACAACTAATAGTATTTTGAGTAAAGAGCATAAAAAAATTAAGGTATATGAGATTTAAAATAAGGGAGGAATTTAAGATGAAAAAGTTATTAGTAGTTATTGATTATCAAAAGGATTTTGTAGATGGAACTTTAGGGTTTAAAAAGGCTGAAACTCTAGAATCAGGAATATATGATAAGGTTAAAAAGTATTTAGAAAATGGAGATAGGGTTTTATTTACCTATGATACTCATTATGAGGAATATTTAGAAACTAGAGAAGGTAAAAACTTACCTGTAGTTCACTGTATTAAAGGAACTAATGGGCACGAGCTTTATGGAAGACTTAATGAATTTTTGGGGAAAGAAAATACCCTACATTATGAAAAAGAAGGTTTTGGTTTGGCTCCAAAAGATGTGATTAGACTCGCAGAAGAACTAGGAGAGGAAATTAATGAGATAGAGCTTGTAGGTGTTGTTACTAATATATGTGTAATAAGTAATGTGGTAATGCTTCAATCACAATATAGAAATGCAGAGATATTAATAGATGCAAGCCTTTGTGCAAGTTTTGATGATTCACTTCATGATAAAGCATTAGATGTAGCAGAAGGAATACACATAAAAGTAGTAAATAGGGGGAATTAAGCATGATAAGTCCATTTTTGTTAACAGATTTTTACAAAACAATACATCATATGTGTTATGCAGAAGGAATGACGAAGCTAGTAAGTTACTGGACACCAAGAATGTCTAGAAAAGAAGATATGCACAAGGTAGTTATGTTTGGCCTTCAACCTTTTTTAAAGAAGTATTTAATTGAGTATTTTAATGATAATTTCTTTTCAAGAGATAAAGAAGAAGTTATATCAGAGTATAAGAGAGTAATATCAAAAACCATGGGAGATATAGCTTCTGATACAAAGCATATTGAAGCACTTCACGATTTAGGATATCTTCCTATACAAATTAAAGCTGTTGAAGAAGGATCAAGGGTAAACATCAAAACCCCTATGATTG
This sequence comes from Clostridium sp. YIM B02506, assembly GCF_022324845.1. NCBI lineage: Bacteria > Bacillati > Bacillota > Clostridia > Eubacteriales > Clostridiaceae > Clostridium > Clostridium sp. YIM B02506. The sequence continues at coordinate 80,109 of NZ_JAKGTG010000005.1, read as the reverse complement.
AGATAACTAACACTCATGAAGATTTTCCTTGGCTTGTAAACTATCTAGAAACTTTCATGAGCTGTAATATATGGCAGCCTATGACTAGCGCAACTATTGCCTATAGATATAGAGAGATAGTGGAAAAATATTTTGATCTTACTGTAGATAATGGAGAGGTTAAAAGAGCTTGTGGAGACTTTAGTATGAGAGGTTTCAGCTCAATAGAAAGTGCAGAAATAAGTGCCTCAGCGCATCTCTTATCCTTTGTAGGTACTGCAACTATACCTGCTATAACCTACTTAGAAGAGTATTATAATGCTAACTTAGATGAAGAGGTAATAGGAGTTGGAACTCCATCCACAGAGCACAGCGTAATGTGCAGCTATGGAGAAGATGAGTTCTCAGCTTATAAGAGATTAATAACTGAAGTCTTTCCAAAAGGACCATTAAGTATAGTATCTGATACCTATGACTACTGGAATGTTATAACATCAATACTTCCAAGACTTAAAGAAGAGATTTTAAATAGGGATGGAAAGGTAATTATAAGAGGGGATAGCGGAGATCCAGTGAAAATAATCTGTGGAGACAAAAATGCAGAAAAAGGCAGTGATGAGTATAAAGGAACTGTGGAACTTTTATGGGATATATTTGGAGGAGAAGTTAATTCAAAGGGCTATAAGGTTTTAAATCCTAAAATAGGAACCATATATGGTGACAGCATAACTGTAGAAAGATGTGAAGATATTTGCAAAGGCTTAGAAGAGAAGGGTTTTGCAGTAAATAATTGCACTTTTGGAATAGGTTCTTATACCTACCAGTACAACACAAGAGATACCTTTGGATTTGCATTAAAAGCAACTCATGCAGTAATAAATAATGAAGAAAAATTCATCTTTAAGGCTCCTAAGACTGACAAAGATAACTTCAAAAAATCTCAAAAAGGTATGTGTTATGTTTATAAAGATGGGGAGGATATTTTATATAAAGATGAACTAACTATAGAAGAGCAGGCAGCATATAAAGACAATTTGCTAGAACTTGTATTTAAGGATGGAAAGTTAATAAAAGATTATTCGTTAGAGGAAATAAGAAATAGACTACATGGGAACTTTTAAATAAGGAGGGGTAGAATATGAGAGGAATTTTTAAGGTGGAAAAGGTATGTGAAGAAATCAAAAATTGGATTAGAGAATATTTTGAAAAACAACCTAATGCTAAAGGTGCTATTATTGGAATCAGCGGAGGAAAAGACAGCACCATAACCTCAAAACTTTTAGTAGAAGCTTTAGGAAAGGAAAGTGTATTTGGAGTATTAATGCCAAACGGAGAACAAAAAGATATAGAAGATAGCCTGAAGGTTGTAGATCTATTAGGAATTAATTATAAGGTAGTAAATATAGAGAAGGCATATAAGGGATTATTAGAGGGAATTGATGAAGAGAGTTTATCAAAAGATGGAAAAATAAATATTCCACCAAGACTTAGAATGACTACTTTGTATGCTATAGGCTCCTCCATGCACTACAGAGTATGTGGTACAGGAAATAAGTCAGAAGGTTTCGTAGGATATACTACAAAGTGGGGAGATAATGCCTATGACTTTAATCCTATAGGTGACTTAACAACTGAGGAGGTAATAGCTGTAGGTGATTATTTAGGATTACCTTATGAGCTGGTTCATAAAACTCCAAGTGATGGATTGACAGGGGAATCTGATGAGGAAAAACTAGGTTTTACCTATAAACAAATTAATGATTATATAGAAAAAGGAACTAGCGGAGATAAAGAAGTAGATGATAAAATAAAAGCTAAACATGACTATAATAAGCACAAAGGGATTTTGCCGCCTAAATATGAGCTGCAATAGGTAGAGACTATGGAAGAGATTAAAAATAAGCAAGGATTAACAGAAGAAGAGTTTTTAAAAAAATATAATGATGATATATATAAGAAACCATCTTTTACAGTAGATATGCTTATATTTACTGTAATGGATAAAGAAAAAGAAAATTATAGAAAGCTTCCTGAAAAAGCTTTAAAAGTTCTATTAGTAAAAAGAGGAGATCATCCTTATATAGGCAAATGGGCTCTTCCTGGAGGTTTTGTAGGAATTGAAGAGAGTCTAGATGAAGCTGCTTTACGTGTATTAGAAGCAGAAACAGGAATAGAAGATATCTATATGGAACAGTTATATACTTGGGGAGAAGTAAGTAGAGATCCAAGAACAAGAGTGGTAAGTTCTTCTTATATGGCACTAGTTGATAGTAAATCTTTAAATATTACAGCTGGTGAAGACGAAACAGACGCCAGTTGGTTTAACGTTAGTTATGATATATTAGAAGAAAAGAAAACGTCAGTAGAAAATGGATATATATACGAGCAATTAGTAGAAATAAAACTTTGGAATGAAGTAGAGACATTATCAGCTAAAATAAAAACTACAGAAAATCTAGAAGGAAAAATAAAAAGAGAACTTATTGAAAATGAAGGATTAGCCTTTGACCATGGAAAGTTTATAGAATATGCAATTGAGAGATTAAGAAATAAAATAGAATATACCAGCCTAGCTTTTAATCTTATGCCAGAATTATTTACATTAACAGAACTTCAACGAGTTTATGAAATAATTCAAGGCAAAGAACTTTTAGCAGCTGCCTTTAGAAGAAAGATAGCAAACATGGTAGTTGAAACAAATGAATACACAAAAGATGCTGGACATAGACCTTCAAAACTTTTTAGATATAACTCAGGGTGGAAAAGGGGAATATAAGGATTATTGTTAGAGAACGTTTTATTGGTAAAAATGCCCTGAAGCCGCATAAACACTATATATAGTTATATAGCTATATAGATATATAGAAAAAAATATATATAGTTATATTCTTGGTAATGATAGTATAATTTTATTGGTGGAAGAGCTAAAGTATTAAGGTGCACTTCTATTCTGTAGAAGCGGTTTTCAGCTTCTATCTAATCATTTTTTGTGTAAGAAACTAATGAATTTAATGCAGCTACTGAGTAGCATGCTACAGTATTAAGTGAGAATGATTTGATGAGGCTTTAAAAGAAGCCTCTATAGTATTAAGTTGTATAAAGGATTAATGTGAACTCATGAGATTAGATAAATTTTTAGCACAATCAGGTATTGGAAATAGTAAAACTGTAAGAATATATATACAAGATGGAAAAGTAAAAGTTAATGGACAGGTTGTCATAAAGCCTGCAATAACAATTAATGAAAATGAGGACTTAGTTGAATACCTTGATGAAAAAATTTCTTATATGGGAAAAGCTTATTATATGTTTAATAAACCTTCAGGGTGCGTTACAGCAAGAAGAGATAATAAATACAAAACCGTATTTGATTTCTTCAAAGAGGAAAATATGAATGGTGTATCTCATGTTGGAAGATTAGATAAAGATACAGAAGGGTTACTATTACTTACAAATGACGGTGAGCTTAATAATAAGTTGATGAGCCCACTAAAACATGTTAATAAAAAATATTTTTTTATAGCATTAGGATCTTTAGATCAAGAGAGTATTGCTAGATTAGAGCAAGGTGTATCTATAGGAGTTGATGAAGAGATAACAAAACCATCAAAGCTAGAAAAAGTAACCAATGGAATTTATAAAGATTTTGAGAATGAAAGTGAACTTATAAAAGTTTATAATGATTCATCAAATTACTATAAACAGCCAGCAGTATCAGGATATCTCACAATTTCAGAAGGACGTAAGCATCAAGTAAAACGAATGCTTAAAGCAGTAGGTTGCCATGTCATATATTTAAAAAGAATCTCAATCGGGGAGCTAGTGCTTGATGAATCACTGGGAAAAGGACAATATAGAAGTTTAGAAAAAGATGAAATAAAAAAATTATTAGGGAAATTCGATGTGAGTTAGATTAATTATCTAGCTCACTTTTTTTAGCATTTTGCTTATAATAAAAAGTGGTGCTTCGAGAGAAGCTAGAGGAAGAAAATAAGGGATAACCTTTGAGAATATGGCTTTATATAAATATTTTATTATGCTAAAATTATCATAAATATAAAATGTACAAGAGCATTTATTATATGAAATGGGAAGAAGTAATAAAGACTTACCCTATTCAATTTATAAAGCCTATATTGAAGAGGATGAGGAGAGGATATTTTGGCAGCAAAGGGAATAACATATCAAGCTAAGGACGTGCTTTTTAAATCAATGAGTTCCATATATAAAGACAAGGCGCTAAACGTATATGGATTAAATTATCCAAAGATAGTTGAAATGATACCATCAGACTTACCAGAGGTTAAGGCGGATGAAAAGCGAGCTGACAGTATATTTTTACTAGAAGATGGATCTATATTATTGCTAGAATATGAAAGTAATAAGAGAGTAGAAGAAAATATGTTTAAGTATCTAGACTATGCTGTAAGGATCTTAAGAAGGTATTTTGAAGAAACTAAAGACTTTCCGCGAATTCATATAGCTGTAGTTTATACTGCAGAAGTAAAGGAAGCTAAATCAACAGTTACTTTTGGAGATATCATAATAAACTCACAAAGTGTATTTATGAGTAACTTTGATGGAGATAGTATTTTTGAAGAGGTAAAGAAAAGGATACAAAATAAAGAGAAGCTAACTTCAGAAGATAAAATGAAGATTGTACTGTTGCCTCTTATGAACACTAGTAGGCATAAACAGAATATAATAGAAGAAAGCATAGAGCTAGTTAAATTTATAGATAGCGAAGAAGAACAATTAGCATTAATAGCAGGAATACTTACTGCTACTGACAAGTTTATCGAAAAAAATTATGCTAAGAAAGTGAGGGAATGGTTAACTATGACTAAGGTAGATAAAATTTATCAAGAGGAAAAAGAAAAAGCTATAGAAGAGGCAAAAAAAGAAGTTAGAAGAAAAGAAAAGTTAGAATTAGCAAAAAATTTAATGGATGTACTTTCAGTAGAAATGATAGCAAAGAAAACAGGATTATCAATAGAAGAGGTTGAAAAATTAAGAGAAAGTAAGTAAGGAATGTAACTGAATGGGAATATAATTAAAGTTTTGTGTGGTTAAATATAGAAGTTTAGAAAAAGATGAAATAAAAAAATTATTAGGGAAATTCGATGTGAGTTAGATTAATTATCTAGCTCACTTTTTTTAATTAAAAAATAGGTCAAATTCTAAACCTCTGTTAACTATCTATGAAAATATTGTGTCTCGAAAAAGCAATTATACATCTGTACAACTGTACGATTGTACAAAAGTACAATTTTTAAAAATACCAAAAGAATATTTGTACACTTGTACAAGTGTACAAAGTTTTTGGAAATATAAGTTCATTAGCTAATTGATTGCTTAATAGGGTTTTTACAATATTATTTCTTAAATTATAGCTTTGTTTGTTGACAAATTTCTATAATCTAGTATAATTTAATCTAAATACTTCATCAATTTATCAGAATAAAGTGATGAAGCGAAGTGATTGGGGGCTAGAATTGTGGCGGTGAAAAATTTCTTACCTGAGGGGTCTAGAGATTTAATCTCAGAGGACTGTTACAAGAAAGAGGAAATCAAGAGGATTCTTGAGAAGAAAATGGAGATTTGGGGCTATGAACAGATAATAACACCTACCTTAGAATATTATGATATCTTTAATTCTCATCCAGAAGGTTTTAAACAGGAAGACATGTATAAGTTCTTTGATAACAAAGGAAAAATTCTTGTCTTAAGACCAGATATGACTATTCCAATAGCAAGAGTTGTTAGTACAAAATTAAAAGAATATGAGAGGCCTATTAGAATAAGGTATACTTCAAATATTTATAGAGTAAATGAAGCTTTTGGGGGAAAGGCAAATGAAATAACTCACTGTGGGGTTGAGTTAATAGGAAAAGAAACCCTAGAGGGTGATTTGGAGGTTATATTTCTTGCTATAAACTCACTAAAAGCTTTAGGTCTTAAAGGCTTTAAAATAGAGCTTGGTCATATGGGGATAATAACTTCTATATTTAATGAAATAGATATATCTGAAGAGTTAAAAGAAAAAATAGCGGTTTTAATAGAGAAAAAGAGGCTTGGAGAGCTTGAAAATATATTAGAAGAAATAAGCTTAGAAGAATCTAAAAAAGAGTTTCTTAAAAAGCTTCCTTGGCTATTTGGAAGTGAAGAGATACTAAAATCAGTTAAAGAGTTAGAGATATATTCACAGATAAAAGATTCTATAGAATATTTAGAAAATCTTTTAGAGGCAATTAAAAAATTAAACCTAAAAGAGTATGTATCCTTAGACATGGGTATGATTCCTAAAATTAATTATTATACAGGCGTAATAATGAGAGGATATGTACAAGGAGTTGGAAAGTATGTGCTTCAAGGTGGGAGATATGATAACTTAATCAAATCCTTTGGGGTTGATAATGGGGCAATAGGGTTTGCAATAGACATTGATTCCTTAGGGGATGTTTATGAAATTAAAGAAAAACTTGTAGAGAAAAAAATTTATTTTTCAAGTGAAAAATTTCTAAAAGCATTAGAAAAAGCAGAGGAATTAACCATTAGTGGATATAAGGTTGAATTGATTCCTATAAATGGAGATATAGAAATAGGTGAAAATGAAATAGTGCTTTAGTATGGAGGGGTATCGTGGCAATAAATATAGCTTTAACTAAGGGGAGATTAGAGAAAGAAAGTATCAAAATATTTGATAAGGCAGGGTTTGATGTATCAGCTTTAAAGGATAAAGGGAGAAAACTTATATTTAAGGACAACAAAATGGATTATAACTATTTTTTAGTTAAAAGTGCAGATGCTATAACCTATGTTGAGCATGGTGTAGCTGATATCGGAATAGTTGGGAAAGACACCTTAATAGAAAGTAATTCTAACTATTACGAAATGCTGGATTTAAAAATAGGGGAATGTAAGTTTATAGTAGCATCACTTCCAGATTCAAAGTTATTTAAATCCTACAGTAATATAAAAATAGGGACAAAGTATCCAAATGTAGCTAAAAAGTATTTTTATGAAAAGGGAATGGATGTTGAAATAATAAAAATTGAAGGTTCTGTGGAGCTTGCACCAATACTTGGGTTATGTGATGGAATTGTGGATATTATGGAGACTGGGATAACTTTAAAGGAAAATGGACTTATAGTGAAAGATGAAATATGTGACATTAGTGCAAGGGTTATAGTTAATAACACCGCATTTAAGCTAAAAGAAAAAGAAATAAAAGAATTTTTATTTAAGGTTAGCGAGGTAATATAGAAAAAAAGAGGGGGCTATATATGTTAAGAATTTTTAAATTCAACGAGGAAAACAGAAATTTAGTAATAAAAGAGCTAAAGGACAGGGAAGGAAAAGAAGACAAAAAAATTCTTAATTCTGTTGAAGAAATAATAAGTAAGGTAAGAAATGAAAAGGATAAGGCGCTTAAAGATTTAACTAAAAGCTTTGATGGGGTAGAGCTAGAGGATTTAAGGGTATCTAGTGAAGAGATAGAAGAAGCCTTTAGTTTAGTTGAAGATGATTTTATAGAATCTCTTCAAAAAGCTAAAAAAAATATCTATAAATTCCATGAGATGCAAAAGGGGAATTCATGGATAAATACTGAAGCTAATGGAGTATATATGGGGCAAAGAATTATTCCATTAGATAAGGTAGGAGTTTATGTTCCAGGAGGAACGGCAGCATATCCATCCTCTGTACTTATGAATACAATTCCAGCTAAAGTTGCAGGAGTAAATAAAATAGTTATGACAACACCACCTTCTAAAAATGGAAAGGTGAATCCATATATTTTAGTTGCTGCTAAAATTGCAGAGGTAGATGAAGTTTATAAAGTTGGGGGAGCTCAAGCTATAGCTGCCTTAGCTTATGGAACTGAAAGTATAGAAAAGGTGGATAAGATAGTAGGACCAGGAAATATTTATGTGGCTACTGCTAAAAAACTTGTTTTTGGTAGTGTTGATATAGATATGATAGCAGGACCTTCTGAAATCTTGGTTATAAGTGATGAAACTAGCAAAAAGGAATATATAGCAGCAGACTTATTGTCTCAAGCTGAACATGATGTTTTAGCCTCTTCAATATTTTTAACAACATCAGAAGAGTTATTAAATGGTGTTTGTGAAGAGATGGAGAAGCAAACTGAGGAGCTTAGTAGAAAAGAGATTATAACAAAGTCTATGAGTAAATACGGTATAGGAATACTTTGTGAAAGTATAGAGCAGTGTATAGAACTTTCAAATATAATATCACCAGAGCATTTAGAACTTATGGTAGCTAATCCTATGGAGCTACTTGGAAAAGTTAAAAATGCAGGAAGTGTATTCTTAGGACCATATACTCCAGAACCAGTTGGGGATTATTTTGGAGGACCTAATCATGTATTGCCAACCTCAGGAACAGCAAGATTTTTTTCAGCTTTATCAACAGATAGCTTTATCAAAAAATCTTCATATATATATTATTCAAAGGAAGCCTTCTATGAGGCATCTAAAGACATAATTAATCTAGCTAGTAAGGAGGGGTTAACAGCCCATGCAAATTCAATAAAAGTGAGGTTGAAGTAATATGAAAAAGATAAATTCTTATAAATCAATGGATAGATCAAAACCAATAAGGCTTAATTCTAATGAAATATCTACTAATATGTATAGGGATTCCATATTCTCAATGACTTCAATATTATCAACTATTCAGTTCAATAGATACCCTGAGGATAATCCTTTAGCTTTAAAGAAAGCTTATGGAAAATATGCAGGTGTAAGTGAAAAGAACATAATAGTTGGTAATGGCTCTGACGAGATGATAAATCTTATGATTACTTCAACTATATCAAAGGGAAAAAAACTATTAACCTTAGATCCAGATTTTTCTATGTTTGAGTTTTACACTTCCCTACAAGACGGAAAGCTTATAAAAGTAGACATTAATAAAGCTGGGAAAGTAGATATAGGCAAGCTTATTAAAAAAGGTAAAGCTGAAGAAGTAAGTTTGATTATAGTATCTAATCCTAATAATCCTTCTGGAATAGTTTTATCTAATGAAGACATAATCAGGGTCTGTGAGGCTTTTGATGATATCCCTATAGTAATTGATGAAGCTTATTATGAGTTTTATGGAGAAACTATGATTGGATATATAAATAAATATAAGAATTTAATTATTACTAGAACCTTATCTAAAGCATGGGGGTTATCTTCTTTAAGAGTTGGATTTTTAATAGCCTGTGAAGAAAAAGTCAATGAACTTATAAAATATAAGGCACCATACAATGTTAATAGTATTTCTCAGGCTTTAGCGGTAATAGCTTTAGGTTATGTTGAGCTAGTTAGGCAAAATACTGCAACAGTTATCGAAGAAAGAGAAAATCTTATAGAAGAGCTAAAGAGAATAGAAAAAGAAAGTTGTATGGATATAGTTTTTTATCCTTCTAAGGCAAACTTTATCTTTGGAAGAACTTCTTATAAGGAAGCTCTTATAAATGGACTTAAAAATAAGAACATATTAATAAGAGATTTTGAAGATGATGATAGCTTTAGGATTACTATTGGAACTTATCAAGAAAACAAAAAGCTAGTGGAAGCCTTGGAAAGTATATTAATTTATCAAGGAGATTACGGATATGAAGTTGAGAGCATCTAATAAAGAAAGAAAAACCAAGGAAACGGAAATTAAAATTGAAATAAATTTAGATGGAAAAGGAAATGCAGAAATTAATACTGGAGTAGGTTTTTTTGATCATATGTTAACCTTATTTGCTTTTCATAGCTCCTTTGATTTAAAGGTTGAAGCTAAAGGAGACTTATATGTAGATGATCATCACTTAGTTGAAGATACAGGAATCTTACTTGGGCAGGCAATAAAGGAAGCTTTAGGAGATAAAAAGGGGATAAAAAGATATGGAACCTTTTTTCTTCCTATGGATGAAGCTCTAGCTATGGTGTCTTTAGATATATCAGGAAGAGGATTTCTACATTTTGAAGGTGGGTTTAATAGAGAAAGTATAGGGAATTTCTCAACTGAAATGGTTAAGGAGTTTTTTAGAGCTTTAGCTATGAATGGAGAAATAACCTTACATGGAAGAATTCTTTATGGGGAGAATGACCATCACAAGATTGAAGGTTTATTTAAAGCCTTAGGAAGAGCACTAAAAGAAGCAGTAACTATTGATGAAGATAACAAAGATAAGATTCCATCATCAAAGGGGACTCTCTAGGAGGAAGTAGTATGATAAGTATTATAGATTATGGCATGGGTAATCTTAAAAGTGTAGAAAATGCTTTTAAGTTTTTAGGAATAGAGGCGGTTATTACAAGAGATGAAAAAGAAATAAAAAATTCTAAAGGGATACTTCTACCTGGAGTTGGGGCATTTCCAGATGCTATGAAAAATTTAAGAGAATATAATCTTGATAGCATAATTAAAGAAGAAGTAAAGAATGGAAAACCTCTGCTTGGGGTATGTCTTGGTATGCAGCTTCTTTTTTCTAAAAGTTATGAAGGTGAAGAGTGTGAGGGGTTAGACCTAATTACAGGAAGTGTTAAAAAGCTTCAAGGAGATATAAAAATACCTCATATAGGATGGAATTCTTTAGAGTTTAATAGGGAAGATAAACTTATAGATGAATTAAAAGAGGAAAGCTATGTGTATTTTGTTCACTCCTTTTTTGCAACCGAGATTAAGGAAGAAGATTTACTTGCCTATAGTGGTTATGGAGATAATAAAATACCTGCCTTAGTTAATAGAGGCAATGTATATGGAGCACAATTTCACCCAGAAAAAAGTGGAGATGTGGGGCTTAAGATTCTAGAAAATTTTTGGGGGATGATTAAATGATAATATTACCTGCAATAGATATAAGAGGGGGCAAAGCTGTTAGATTATATCAAGGAGACTACACAAAGGAAGAAGTGGTAGCTAAGGATATATACGAGCAAGCAAAAGAGTTTCAAAGACTAGGCGCTACTCACCTTCATTTAGTGGATTTAGACGGAGCTAAACAAGGATCAGGAATTAATGAAGAAATAATATTAAAGCTTGCAAAAACTGTTGATATGTCCATTGAAGTTGGTGGAGGAATAAGAACTCTAGATAGAATTGATAAGCTATTAGGAAATGGAATAGATAAGGTTATATTGGGTACGGCTGCCATGGAGCAAGAGGATTTAGTGAAAGCTGCATTAGCTAAATATGCAGAGCGTATTATTGTAGGTGTAGATGCTAGAAATGGCAAGGTGTGTGGAAATGGATGGCTTAGTGAAAGTGATTTAGATTATATTGATTTTACTAAGAAAATGGCTGACCTTGGAGTAGACAATGTAATAGTTACTGATATAAGTAGAGATGGAACCCTTCAAGGGGCTAATATTGAGATGTTAAAAACTCTTAGTGAAAAGGTAGATATAAAAATAACTGCTTCTGGCGGGGTAAAAGATATTGAGGATATTAAGAAGCTTAAAGAAGCAGGAATATATGCAGCTATAACAGGAAAAGCCATTTATTCAGGAGAACTTTCCTTAAAGGAAGCTTTAGAGGTAGGTGGAGAATATGCATACTAAAAGAATAATACCTTGTTTAGATGTAGCTGAAGGTAAGGTTGTTAAAGGCATAAACTTTAAAAGTTTAGTAAATGTAGGAGATCCTGTAGAGCTTGCAGATTATTATAGCAAGGAAGGGGCAGATGAATTAGTTTTCCTAGATATTAAAGCTACCCATGAAGGTAGAGGAATCATGGAAGACATGGTAAGAAGAACTGCTGAAAAAGTATTTATTCCTTTTACTGTAGGTGGGGGACTCGGTTCTTTAGAGGATATAAAGAGAATATTAAGAGCTGGAGCAGATAAGGTATCTCTTAATTCCGCTGCTGTAAAGAATAAGGAACTTATAAAAGAAGGAGCCTACTATTTTGGCTCTCAATGTATAGTTTTAGCTGTAGATGCTAAAAGAAGAGAAACAAAAGATGGTTGGAATGTTTATGTTCATGGTGGAAGAATAGATACAGGTATTGACGTTCTTAAATGGATAGAAGAGGGTGTTAAGCTTGGAGCAGGTGAAATTCTTTTAACGTCTATGGATAGAGACGGAACTAAAGAAGGATTTGACAATGAGCTTTTAGCCAAGGTTAATGATATAGTAAATGTCCCAGTAATAGCGTCTGGAGGCTGTGGGAGCCTAGAACACTTCTATGATACCTTTAATGAAGGAAAGGCTGATGCGGCCTTAGCAGCTTCTTTATTTCACTATGGTGAACTTACGATAAATGAAGTTAAGGATTATTTAAGAGGAAGAGATATACCAATAAGGAAATAGAGGTTAGAGATATGTTTGATATTGAAAATTTAGATTTTAATAAAGGGAATTCTTTAATACCAGCTATAGTTCAGGACTTTAATACAAAAGAAGTTTTAATGCTTGCTTATATGAACAAAGAAAGTTTAAAAAGAACTATAGAAGAAGGTACTACATGGTTTTACTCTAGAAGCAGAAATGAATATTGGAATAAAGGGGCAACCTCTGGTAACATGCAATACGTTAAAGAAATGTATTATGATTGTGATGGCGATACAATACTTATTTTAGTAGAACCAAAGGGGCCAGCTTGTCACACAGGTAAGGTAAGCTGCTTTTTCAATAAAATTGAGAGGTAATTAATTATGGAGAATGTAATAGAGAATTTATATAAAATAATTTTAAGTAGAAAAGAAGAGGGAGAAGAGGGGTCTTATACCAAATATCTTTTTGATAAAGGATTAGATAAGATATTAAAAAAGGTAGGGGAAGAAGCTACAGAAGTCATTATAGCAGCTAAGGGAGATAATAAAGAAGAACAAGTAGCTGAAATATGTGATTTAACCTATCATCTTTTAGTTTTAATGGCAGAGCTTAATATACCTATAGAAGAGGTTAGCGAGGAACTTAACAAAAGAGCTAAAAAGATAGGGAATTTAAAAGAAGAGAGAAAAGAGATAGAAAAATTATAAGGCTAAAGTAGAACTGATAGTGAATCTGTTCTACTTTAGCCTTTAAGCTTTATGAACTTGAGGTATGTGTTGTTTTTTGAATATTATCATTTTATTTATAACAAAACCTAAAGAACCCGTTATAATTGAAGAAAATACAGCTGCAAAATTTGCACATAAATTAAGTTGAAGTTTAAGTGGGTTCATATCATTTAATAACATTAATAACTTCGCATCAAAAATTCCAAGAACAAATAGTAAAGAAACATACCTAAAATATGATTTGTTGGAAGCTTTTGCTTTAAAAGTGAACTTTCTATTTAAAAAGTAACCAGAGGTTGAATAAACAAGTATTGATATAAATTTAAAGAAATAATTTATGTTCCCTGAATATAAACCAGTTAAATGCCATAATATGTTTAATACTATAACATCTATAATGATATTAGATGTACCTATTAAAGCGTAACACGCTAATTGAAGAAATGTTTTTATTTTAGATAAACTTTTAAGCAAAATGTGTACCTCCACAATTTTTCTATTTTATTAATTCATAAGGCCATTCACTAATACCTTCATATAAATGATATATGTTTTCATATTCAAATTCTTTCATAGTGTCTATAGCTAAATGACTTCTTCTACCTGTTCTACAATAAACTAAAATTGGATCTTTTCTATTTGGAGAGAAATCTTCTAAGTCATATTCTAGTTCCTCATAAGCTATGTTTACAGCACCAGATACATGTCCCTCTTTAAATTCTGAATAGCTTCTAACATCTAAAATTTTAAGATTAGGATTTGATTCTATAAGTTTTTTTGTTTGGGTATATGTTAAGTTAGTTATCTTGCTTTCCATTATAATTCTCCTTCTTTATACAAACACAAAGATATTCTATCATAATAAATTAAGTTTGTACTGAAATTATTATAAATTTAAGAATTATTCTGTAGAAGACTCCAAAGGAGGCTCATCAAGTTTATTTTATGTTTATGAGTGGTATAATTAGAAATATACAGAAAAATTGGAGGAGTTTATAGTTGTCGGAAAATATTAAAGAGTTTAAGCTTTTAAATAGTGAGCAAAAGCAAGTTGTAGAGAATCTAGAAGATAATATAGCCCTTCTTGCTCCAGCAGGTACAGGGAAAACAAATACCTTAGCTTTAAGGGTAGCAAATATAATTCATAATAATAAATGTAAACCAGAGGAGGTTTTGTGTCTAACCTTCACTAATAAAGCTGCTAAAGAGATGAAAGATAGAATAAGCAAGCTTATAGATAATGACTTAGGGGATAGGGTAGAGGTTTTCACCTTTCATTCCTTTTGTTTCAATTTATTAAAAAGTAGAGGAAGGAATCTACAGGAAATTTCTTTGGATTTTATAGTTTATGATGAAGAGGATTGCAAGGATATAATAAAAGAAATTCATCCTAAAGAATTTAAATATGGAGAAAAAGAAATATATTCTTTCATAAATCTTATCAAAGGATTGAAGGATTTTAATGAAAGTTATGAAGATACTCTAAACAGAGTAATTAATACCTCAGAGAAGGATGGCATAACAGAACTTCATAAGATATCATCATCAGGAAGATATTTTGATTATGAGCTTTTTAACTTCTACAAGGAACATGCAATAAAGATATTAAGAAAGTATGATAAAAAGTTATTAGAATACCATGGAATGGACTTTAATGATTTAATAATAAATACAATAAATTTATTTCAAGAGGAAGGTTTCTATGAAACTTTAAATTTAAGCTATAAATACATTCATATAGATGAGGTACAAGACACTAATTTAAGAGAATATGGGGTGCTGAAAAAGCTTTTTAAAAGTAATAAGATAATGCTTTGTGGAGATACTCTTCAAACCATATACAGATGGAGAGGAGCCACTGGAGGAGCTATATTTAGAAAGTTTATGAAAGAAGAAAAAGCTGTACTTATAAAGCTTAGGACTAATTATAGAAGCACTGAAAACTTGCTTTTAGGGGCAGCCTCCTTTGTTAAAAACGTACTTCCAAATCCTCAAGGATATGGATATGATTTAATCGCTAACAGCGAGAATAAAGGAGAAAATATAAAGATAACTTCCTATGAAACACTTCAAAAAGAAGCTTTAGGGGTTTATGAAAAGATACTTTCATTAGGCGATATTAATTACTCTAAAGTAGCCATACTCACAAGAAATAATTATCAAAACCAGGAGTTATCAAATATATTAAGAAAAATAAAAGAGACTATGCCAAAAGAAAAACAGTTAGAGTTTATGCTTGTAGATGAATTTAAATTCTTTAAAAGAAGTGAGATAAAAGATTTATTAGCTGTTTTTAAGTTTTTAGTCAATAGCTACGATAACAGTTCTTTAAAAAGAATGGTAAAGAAGTTTGGAAAAGGTATAGGAAATATAACCATTGAAAGCCTTGAGAAAGGCGAAGAATTAAATATAGGAATAAGATTTATGGATTTAGTTCAAGAAGAAACCTTTAACTATGGGGAACCTTTTAGACTACTAAATGATAGTATAAACAGCGGTAATGTAGTAGTAATGGATGTTGAAAGTACTGGAATAGATACGTCAAATGATGAAATTGTTCAAATAGCAGCTATTAAAATCAATCTTTTGGGTGCAGTTATTGAAAGTTTTGAGAGGTTTTTAATACCTAAAAAGGAGCTTGGCTCTTCAGAAAAGGTTCATGGTTTTTCTAAAGAGTTTTTATTAGAAAATGGAGTGGAAAGTATTAGGGGCTTAGAGGAATTTGTTGATTTCTCTAAAGGCTGTGTAATAGTAGGTCACAATATTAACTACGATCTTACAATAATGAAATCGCAGATAGCTAGAGAAGGAGCCAGAGAGTTAGATATTGCAGGAGTTTTTGATACTCTTGATATAGCTAGAAGATTTTATCCGGAGTTTGAAAATCATAAATTAGAGACTTTAAGTAAAAAGTTTAAGGTTGAAAATCCATCTACTCATAATGCTATGGATGATATTTTGGCAACAAAAGATATATTAATGGAGATGGTTAGGCAAAAGATAATTCCAACTTCCTATGATAGAGCCAATTTTTATTCACCATATCTCAATAAGTTTAAGGATATCAAAGATAATATAAATAACTTAAAAGAACTATCAGAAAAGCTTTCTCCAGAAGAACTTTTAGAAGAAGTTATTAATATGTTTAACGTATATGAACTGTATGACAAGATAAAGATTGAAAACATAAAAGAGCTATATGAAATAGTTAAGAATTTTTCAAGAGAGTTAAAAGGGAATATTAATGATAAACTAACTGAAATATTGAAGATAACAGCCCTATCTAATTCTGAACTAGACACTCTTATAGAAAAGTTTCCGAAGATACCTATACTAACAATTCATGGAGCTAAAGGTCTTGAGTTTGATTATGTTTTTATGCCGTATTTAACAGAAGGAAGTTTTCCATCCTTTAGAGCTATTAAAGAAGATAAATTACTTGAAGAAAAAAGTATTTTTTATGTAGGATTAACCCGTGCTAAAAAAGAACTTTTCCTTAGTTATCACAAGCTAAATGGAAGTAAAATAAGAAATAGAAGTCAGTTTATAGACAATATAGATGTAACGTTTGTAGAACACATAAATTAAAAGGCACTCAAAGAGTGCCTTTTATATTTTCATTATTCTATTTTCAAAATGTACTTCCTTAAGACCTATTGAATCTACAAATTCATGTGCTATTTTAAAGTTAATGCCTATTGCAGTTTTCCCGTGGGCATCAGAGCCTAGGGTAACATACTTTCCGCCTAATTCTTTATACCTAGTGTATATTTTGTGAAGGGAAGCATATCTTTTTTTATCAGCAATAGTTCTAGTATTAAGCTCTAATATTTTACCTTTATTAAGAAGTTCAATAAATATTCTATCTATATACTCTTTATAGACTTCTAAATGGATTTCTTTATCTTCGTAAGGTGCATATCTGCAAGGATAATCTATATGTCCTAATGCATCAAAACAATCAAAGTCTTTAACATCCTTTTCCATTGTCTCGAAGTATTTTAGATATAAAGCGTGTTTATCTGAACCAACTTTAAAAAAGTCCAAAGACATATCGTGTCCATCAATGCTATGAACTGACCCTATAACAAAGTCAAAGTTATTAGAATTTACAACTCTAGTATATTCTTGTAAAAAATCTGAATTCATACCTATCTCTATACCAAGACCTAAAGTAGGACAACGATAAGATTCATAGGTTTTAAAATAATTTTGAACATCTAATCTAAACATATCTGGATCAGGAAAATCTAAATCAAGGTGTTCTGTAAGTACGATACCAAGATTTTGTTTTTTACTTTCCTCAAGAACTTCTTCGATTTTCATAGTAGAATCACTAGAAAAAATAGTATGCATATGATTATCAAAAATCATCTTTATCCTCCTAAATTTTAAAGATATAAGTTATAACTAGATTATATCATAAAACTCAATGAGATTATATGAGGAAAATCCCCTTAAAAAGAGCATAAGAGCCTTGAGAGGGGACTCAAAACTCTTATTATAATAGGGAAGAATAAATCTTCTATTTCATTATACATAAATTACCTTATTAAAAAATTACAAATAGCTTAAAAGTTATTAAAAAATACTTAAGAATATATTAAGTTCGTAAGGATTTGTGGTATTATTAGTTTCAAGAAAGAAATTATCAGTAAGAAAGGTTGCTAAAGAATATGTTATTATTTAAAATTGATGGAGTTAGTTTTTATAAAGAGGATTTTCAAGATGATTTTCATGAATATCAGGATATTATTCCTATAATAGAGGAGTTTCAAGATGCATTAAACATAGAAAAAATAACTTGTGCAGATTTAAACGACTGCTGCGAGCAAACAAAAGAGAATTATTTTGCTCAGATACAAGGTTTTATTAATGAAGAAGATGAATTTTTACTTATAGATGAAGTTGAAGAAGGAAAAGAGCATTTAGACTTATTTGTTATAAGAATATATAAATGTATGAGCTGTAATAAATGGATGATTGACATCTTGGAGTAATTTAAATGGGGGGATGTTAGTGAAGGATAAATTTTTAAAACTTTTAGAAAAACTAGTAGTGTACTGTAAAAAAAATATTAAGATTATAATACCTATTATTTTAATCATTTCCTTAGCTGTAGGTTATGGAATAGGGTATGTAAGAAGTACAAAAAGGTATTTTTTTAATAACCTGACCAAGGCAGTAAACAAAGAAGACACAAAAAGATTATCTAAACTTATCTCTTATAAAGGAGATAAAAACGATCTTATACCATTAGTTGAATATTTAAAGATTGATAATAATAAAAATAGTTTTCTACAATCTATTAAAAACAATGAGAAATATAATAACTTTACTTTAATTCAAGACAAGGGACTTTTATTTAATAAATATAAATTAGAAGTAAAGCCAGTAGAAATACATATTGGGGTTAATTATCCATCGGAAATTTACATAAACGATTTAGAGTCTGGTAAAGTCGATGCAAATAACAAGCTTAGTATAACTAAAGCTATTCCAGGTTTATATAAAATAGAAGGAAAAGCTGTAAATGAATATGGTGAAGTTAAGGCAGATAAGGAAGTTTCAATTTTTAAAGATACAGATGTATCCTTAGAACTTAAAGGTAACTCCTTAACTATAAATTCTCCTTATTCTAATGGAAAAGTTTATATAAATGGTGAAGATATAGATAAAAAGGTAAGTGATATTAAAGATTTCAGCTTTTTTTCTTCCGATGAAAAAAACAAGGTATCTTTTGATTACGATTTTCCATGGGGAACTATAAAAAGTGAAGAAGTTTCTATAGGTAAGTATCCAGAGGTAGCCCCTAAAATTAATATAGTAAATGATAAACTTAAAGAAGATATAAATAGTACTATAAAAAGTTTTTACGATAGCGTATTAGCCTCTCTAAATAAGGAAGATATGAACCTTATTAAAGAAGTACCAGAGGATTTAAGATTTTCGATTTATTCTGATTTAACTAAAAAGTATTTTCTTCTTAAAAATACCTACACATTAAAAGACCTAGAAATAAATATGGAAGAAGATTCTTTTAAATACGGTGAAGGTAATAAATATACAGGTAAAGCCTTAGTTAAATTAAGTTATTCTACTTCAAAAAATATTGCAGGTTTAGTTTTTGGAGAAAATAAAGAAGAGAAATCTTTTATAACCGCCTGTGAGTATATTGATGGAAAATGGAAGATTGTTTCATTAAACAAAAATTAATTAATATAAAAAATAAAACATTATATAAATAGTAGTAAGAAATATTTGGGAGATGTAAATATGAAAAAATCCTTAGGAATTTTAAGTATTTTCTTTATCTTAATAATATCCTTACTACTATTTTTTGTATTAAGTTATAGGGAGAGGCCAAGTAATATTAATAAGGAATTATGGAGTTATGGAAAAAAGGTTACTAAAAGTTTAAACAATTCTATTGAAGATTTAGCTAAAACTAATATACGTGATGATAGCGTTTTTTTAAATAATTCAAATAAAGCTAAATTCTTTTTAATAAAAGATGAACAAAAATTTAGAAAGTTGATTTTTAGGCAAGGAAAAGACTTAGTAGATGAGGGGAAAGTAGTTACTAGCGAAGAAAAAACACTTTATAAGGCGGTAATAGATTATTACATACAAATGGAGAAGGTTGACGAACTCATCAATGAACATGATGGAGTTGCATTAAAGAATTTAGCAGAAGAAAATAAGGACAACTCAACAGGGGAAGCTAAAAAAACAGAGATAATAAATGAACTTGTGGTATTAAATAATTACAACAAAGCCATAAAAAATATATATGGATATGATGAAGAAAGCAAAATTAACAAAATAATAAAAAAGTTAAAAGCTTTTAAAAGTTAATAATACAGGACATGAAAAAATTCTATAATCATAAAAATTAACCATTCTAATGTGAATATTTTCAAAACAATCTTAAATATAATTAAAAATTCAGTTATATTGTTAAAAATAATTGATTTTACTGTTATAATGTTGAAAGAAGATATTTTGTGGGGGTATGGAATGGTAAAGAAAAGTATAATAGTTATTATGAGTATCTTTTTTTCATTGACTTTATTTCCTGTAAATGAAGTTAAAGCCGAAAATTCAGATCAGATTAAGAATCAGATTGAAAATAATCAAGATAAAATAGACGGACTAAATAATCAAAAAAATAAACTTAATCAAGAGAAGAAAAGTAATGAAAGCGAACTAGACAAGCTTCAAGAAACAATTGATGAAAAAAATAAAGAGCTTTTATCATCACAACAAAATGTTTCTAAATATCAAAAAGAAATAGATGCACTGCAAGCAGATATAAATTCTGTACAAGCTGAGCTAGATTCCTTGGAGAAAGATATAAAAGACAAAGAGCAAGAGATTATTAAAAAAGAAAAAGATAGGGAAGAAAAGGAAGAATTATTAGGGAAAAGATTAAGAAGCATATATAAGACTAGTTATGAAGAAGAACTTATATTTATGCTATTAAACAGTCGAAGTTTTGGAGATTTTATTTCTAAAATGTCGATGGTATCAAGAGTTATAAAAACAGATAAGGATATGATAGAAGAAGTAAAAAAAGCTAAAAAGGAAGTTGAAGAAGGAAAAGCTTCTTTAGAAAAAAAGGTTTCTTACTTAAACACTGAGAAAAATCAGATAGCACTTATGCAGGAGGATGTAAAAGCCTCACAAAAAAGTTACATAGAAGAGCAAAACAAAATTAATGCTCAAGTTAGCTCTTTAAAGACTTTAGAGTTACAAAAACAAGGGGTAATAAGCAATATAGCTTCTAAAGAGCAACAGTTACAGGGTGAAATAGAGGATTTAAATTCTTATAATAAAGATTTACAAAATCAATTAGATCAAATATTTAAGGATATAAACAATAATAACAACAATTCGAATAATGGTGGACAATCTAACAATTCAGGTTCAGAAAGTTTTATAAGACCTTCTACAGGAAGAGTTACTAGTGTATATGGAGCAAGAGTAAATCCCGTTACAGGAGTAAATGGCTTTCATACGGGGATAGATTTAGGAGCACCAATGGGGGCACCTATAAAAGCATCAAAAAGCGGTAAAGTTGTTACTGCATCATACATATCAGGATATGGAAACACAGTTATATTAGATCATGGAAGTGGAATTCAAACACTATACGCTCATTCAAGTTCTTTGGCTGTATCGGTTGGACAAACAGTTAGTCAAGGACAGGTAATAGCTTATGTAGGTTCTACAGGTAATAGTACAGGACCACATTTACACTTTGAAATTAGAGTTAATGGACAACATCAAAATCCAACAAATTATCTTAGTTTTTAATAAGGTATCTCTTTAAAAAAGTAAAATATATATAAATTTATTAAAAAGTTATTTATTACATAGAATTATATTATATAATCTATTACATAAGTAAAAAATAATGTTAAATTATATAGAATAGCTTTTTAAGGAGGAAAAAATGATAAGAATAGAAAAGCCATCTTTATTAAAAAATACACCAGAGTATGAAGATGCGGGAGATAATGTTGTTGTACTTTCTGCAAAGGAAAGAGAAGAACTTGGATATGATAGAGGTTGTTGTGCTAACGGTAATCCTTGCTGTAAGGATAAAAAATAACCTATAAATATTATAAAGAAAAGAATAAATAAGTACCTTACATAAATGTAAGGTTAAAAAGGGAAATGTAAGCCTAAGTTATGGCTGTACATTTCTTTTTTTATTACAATTAATGTATAGTCAAATCAATTAATTGGAGGAAGTTTTATGAAATTATTAGAGGTAAATAATTTAAAAAAGATATACACAACTAGATTTGGAGGTAACCAAGTTCAGGCTCTTAGCAATGTAACATTTTCTGTAGAAGAGGGTGAATATGTTGCTATAATGGGGGAATCTGGTTCTGGAAAAACCACTTTACTTAATATACTTGCATCCTTAGATAAACCTACCAGTGGAGAGATTTTACTTCAAGGTAAAAACGTAGTTTCTATTAAAGAAAGTGAAATAGTTGCATTTCGTAGGGAAAATTTAGGATTCGTATTTCAAGATTTTAACTTACTTGATACCTTCTCTTTAAAGGATAATATATTTCTACCACTTGTTTTATCAAGAAAGTCCTATGATGAAATGGAGAAAAGATTAACTCCAATTGCTGCGAAATTAGGCATAAAGGATATATTAAATAAATTTCCGTATGAAGTATCTGGTGGACAAAAACAACGAGCAGCAGTAGCTAGAGCTTTGATTACGAATCCGCAGCTTATTTTAGCAGATGAACCAACAGGGGCTCTTGATTCTAAGGCTACAGATCATCTTTTGAAGTTATTTTCTGACATCAATAAAGAAGGTCAAACAATACTTATGGTTACCCATAGTACAAAGGCGGCAAGTCATGCTGGAAGAGTTCTTTTCATTAAAGATGGGGAAGTATTTAATCAGCTTTATAAAGGTTCAATGTCAAATGAGGAGATGTTTGAAAAGATTTCAAACACCCTTACAGTCATTGCCACTGGAGGTGTGGTGAATGAATAAACTATTTTATCCAAAACTTGCAGCTATAAATATAAAAAAGAATAGTAAAACCTATTTGCCTTTTATAATAACCTGCATATGCACTATCTCAATGTTTTATATAATGCATGCACTTTCAATGAATGAGGGCATAGAAAAAGGACCAGGAGCTTCTGCAGTAAAAAACACACTTCAATTTGGAACTATAGTAATAGGGATATTTTCAGCAATATTTCTTTTCTACACAAATAGTTTTCTAATTAAAAGGCGTAAAAAAGAGATTGGATTATATAATGTCTTAGGTCTAGAGAAAAAGCATATCTCTAAAATATTGTTTTTTGAGTTTATCTATACCTTACTTTTCAGCCTAATATTTGGACTGATTTCAGGTGTTATATTAAATAAACTTATGTTTTTAGCATTACTAAAGATTCTAAATTTTAAGGTAGCTTTTGGATTCCACTTATCAGTACAATCTATTTTATTTACGTTGACCGTTTTTGTAGGAATCTTTGTAGCTAATTTGTTATTTAACTTAATTCAAATAAAAATTTTGAAACCTATAGAATTATTAAGAGGTAATGAGATTGGAGAAAAAGAACCTAAGACAAAATGGTTTATGACTTTAGTAGGATTAATAGCTCTTATTAGTGCATATGTAATTGCATTAACTATTAAATCTCCAGTTGCAGCTTTAGGCAGTTTCTTTATAGCTGTTATATTGGTTATGATAGGAACTTATGCACTTTTTACAGCAGGAAGTATAGCGGTTTTAAAAATACTTAGAAAAAATAAGAGATTTTACTATAAGACAACTAATTTTATTTCTGTTTCAGGCATGATGTATAGAATGAAGCAAAATGCAGTTGGTCTTGCGAACATTTGTATTTTAAGCACTTGTGTACTTGTGATGATATCAACAACTGTTTCTCTTTATTTAGGAGTGGATGATGCTATAAAAAATAGGTATCCTAGGGAGATAATGATAAGCAGTAACAAGATTACAGAGGATCAGGCTAAAAATATAAATGAAATAATAGATACTGAATTAAAAAATACTAATATAAATTTAGATAAAAGATTTAATTATTGGAATAACGAATTTAATACTGAAAAAATTAACGAAAACTTTCAAGTTGTAGATAAATCTGGTTTTTCAAATGATTTACATGGTATAAATCTTATTTCTATTTCTGATTACAACAGAATAACAGGGGAAAACATAAGCCTTAAAGACGATGAAGCAGTTTTTTATTCAAATGTAGATGGTTTTGATAAAAGCAGTATTACTATAGAAAATAAGGTTTTTAAAATCAAAAAAGCATTAGATAAACCTATAGAGGAATTTGAAAGTGACGGAGATGACTTAGGCAACAATTATTTTCTGTTCGTAAATAATATAGATTTAGTAAATGTAGAAGGTAATAAATTTTATGATCTTGAAATGGATGTTAATGGTTCAGAAGAAGATTTAGTTACACTAACTAATAAAATTAGAGAGGCCTTTAATAAAAATGGAATTGATATTTTTGTTGATAGTGCAGCTGGAGTTAAAGAGGAGTTCTTTTCATTTTATGGAGGTATGTTGTTTATAGGTGTATTTTTAGGAACATTATTTTTAATGGCAACAGTACTTATCATTTATTATAAACAAGTTTCAGAAGGATATGATGATAAAGAACGTTTTGATATAATGCAAAAAGTAGGAATGAGCAAAGCTGAGATTAAGAAAACAATTAGTAGGCAAATACTTATGGTATTTTTTCTACCCCTCATTACAGCAATAATACATGTTGGTTTTGCATTCCCAATGATAACTAAAATTCTTAAAGTGCTAAACATTACAAATGTTAATTTATTTATGTGGCTTACATTAGCAACAATACTTGTGTTTGTTATAATTTATGGAATAGTATTCAGTTTAACTGCAAGAGCTTACTACAAAATTGTTGAATAAATAAGTTGTTCTTTGAAGATCTAAAGTTTAAATTATCGCTTTTATTTTGAAGTTTCTGAAGATTTTAGACTTCAGTTAATTACAATTACAAATATTAAATAAAAAGAAGCTTAGCACTTATTAATGCTAAGCTTTATAATCTTTTATTATTCAACAACCTCATCAACTAATGAAATAGTTTCTAAATCTTTTGGTACAAACACATTTCCTCTAAAGAAGTAATTAGCCTCAGCAGAGTAAAATTCTTTTTTATTAGCCAAATTATCATCTTCTGTATGTATTAGAATTAGGTTTTTAACTCCTAACTTTTCAGAGATTTCAGCTGCATCTTTTACTGTAGAATGATGTTTTTCATGTGGTGAGTAGATATCTTTTTGTTCATAAAGACAAAAAGCTTCATGAATTAAATAGTCAGCTTCATTACAATAATCGAATAAATCATCTTTATAACCTTCATCACCTAAAAAAACAACTTTTTTATTGTCTAAAGTCTTAAAAGTAAAACCAAATTGTTTTAGTTTTGAGCTGTTAATATTAAAGAAAGTTACATTAAAGTCTAAAATATCTATATTAAACTTATCAGTTACCTCAATAAATTTAATTCTATTGTCAAAGAATTTAGTGTTCTTTTCGCTTAAAAGTATAGTACAGAGTTGTTTTGCAGTTTCTAGAACTTCTTTATGCCCATATACATTTAAGTTTCCTTCATAAACTTCGTTAGAAATTTCACTAGCTATAGCTCGAATAATCCAGCTTATTCCGTTAATATGGTCATTATGAGAATGGGACAAAAACATATTATGAATTTTGTTTAAGGGTATTCTAGCCTTCTCTAAATTAGTTAATATAAGGTTTCCACCACCTGTATCAACTAAAAAATGCTCATTATTTTCATCTGATATAGTGAAACAAGTATTAAAACATTTCGTAACCATAGCACTACCTGTTCCTAAAAAATTTATTTTACACATAAAACCTCCGATAACCTTAAATAATAAAGTTATCAATAATTATATAACATAAATATAAAATTTACAAAATGTATTATTAATTTTATACACTATAAGGTATAATATATTTGTTGAAATAAAAACCTAGGAGGGAAGAAATTTGGGAAAACCTAGTATTTTTAGTAGAGAGTATGAAATAAAGATGAAAAGAAGACGTAGAAGAATATTTTCACTAATCTTTGTTTTAGTAATAATTGTAGGGATTTTTGCTTTTAGAAGCAATTTAAATACTTATATAACTAAGGCAAAAGATGGGATTTCCTCTATATTCAACAAAAAAGATGAAGCTAATGAAAATCAGTTAGCTACTTCAAAAGAAGAAGAAACAGAGGTTATAGAAGATAGCAATAAAGAACAAAATATTACTGATCAAAAACCAGTGGATAATCCTCAGGATCAAGAGCAAGCAGTAGAAATTAAGTTTGGGAATGGTGATACTGCAAAAGCTTTATATGAAGGGGAAGGGGATAATAAGCAATATAAGCTAGTTACAGGCCTTCAAAACAGTAATACAGCCTATGTAAGCCCTTCAGGAAAAAGTATAATAGCTACAGATATTACAACTCAAGATCTTAAGCTTATTGATATAAATGGAGCAGAAGCAATAGTTACAAAAACTCAATATGTTTCTAAAGCTGGAGAAACCTTTAATAAAGATGACATAATAAAGAAGTATCAAGGATATAAATGGGCAAATGATGGAAGATTTATAGATGATTCTCATATAGCTTATTTAAGTTATCTGCCATATTTTAAAACTGGTGATATAGATACATATGTATGGATATTAGATACTTCAAATGGTAATCATACTGCTATCTGGGGCTTAAAAGGAAAAAATATTTCCTTTGGGAATGTAACTGACAATAAATTAGAAGTAACAGTGGATGAAAAAAAATATCTATTGATGAATAACGGAAGCGTATCAAATCTGTAAATCATGGATATAATTAAAATACATATTGCTATTTGAAAATAGGATGGGTTAATCTCATCCCTTTGTTTTTGGAATTCTTATAGGGAAATTAAGGTTATATAGCTTTATTATAGCTTTATTTTAGAAACTTTTCCTAAAATATTTGATATATTAAAAGTTTGTATGTTATAATAACCTAGTTAAATAAGAACTATTTTCTAAAGGCGAAGAAATTAGGAGGAAAATGTAATGGAAGTTAAAATGGAAAAAATAGAAACAAACGTAGTTAAACTTGAGATAAAAGCTACTGCTGAAAAGTTTAACGAAGCTTTAAATAAAGCTTTTAAGAAAAATCAAAAGAAGTTTAATGTTCCTGGATTTAGAAAAGGCAAAGTGCCAATGGCAATAGTAAAAAAATATTATGGTATGGAAGCTTTATATGAAGATGCTATAAATATAGTTATAGATGAAACTTATTCAACAGCTTTAAACGATAATAATGTAAGACCAGTTGATTATCCAGAAATCGACGTATTAGAAGTTGGAGAAGGAAAAGAACTTGTTTATACAGCAAAAGTTACTGTATATCCAGAAGTTGAACTTGGCGAATATAAAGGTGTAGAAGTTGAAAAAGTAGCTTATGAAGTTTCTGAAGAAGAAGTTCAAAAGAGATTAACTTCAATGCAAGAAAAAAATGCTAGAGTTGAAACTAAAGAAGAAGGAACTGTTGAAAAAGGAAATATAGCAGTTATTGACTTCAAGGGATACATAGATGATGTTGCATTTGAAGGTGGAGAAGGAACTGATTACCCATTAGAAATAGGTTCAGGAAGCTTCATTGGAGATTTTGAAGATCAATTAGTTGGTTTAGCTATAGGAGAAAGCAAGGATGTTAATGTTAACTTCCCAGAAAACTATGGCAAAGAAGAATTAAATGGAAAACCAGCAAAATTTGAAGTAACTATTAAAGCTATTCAAGCTAAAGAAATGCCTGAATTAGATGATGAGTTTGCAAAAGAAGTATCTGAATTTGACACTATAGAAGAAGTTAAAGAAGATATAAGAAAGCAAATAGCTGATGCTAATGCAGATAGAGAAAAAAGAGAATTTGAAGAAGCTGTTATAAATAAAGCTGTAGATAATGCTAAAATTGATGTACCAGAAGTAATGGTAGAAAAAGAATTAGAATCTATGGTTAAAGATCTTGAAACAAGATTACAATATCAAGGATTAACTTTAGAGCAATATTATCAATTCACAGGTAATGATGAAGAAAAGATGAAATCTTACATGAAAGAAACTGCTGATAGAAAAGTTAAAACTGATTTAGTATTAGAAGCTATAGCTAAAGCAGAAAACTTTGAAGTATCAGAAGATGAATTAAAAGAAAAAGCACAAGAAGTTGCTAAGATGTACTCAGCTGAAGATTCTGAAAAAATGGCTGATTTAATATTAAAAGCTCAAGAGTCAGTATTAAAGCATGATGTATTAGTAGAAAAAACAATAAAATTATTAGTTGAAAATGCTAAAGTAAAATAATAAAATAGTATATAAGATATAATTGCCAGAAACAATATTTCTGGCAATTATTTTCAATATAGTAATTAACAAATGATGAAAAGTTTTATATAATTTTAATATAATTACTTTTATATAAATTGGATATATTATAACTAAAAGGGTAATGTATATAGAAAGCGAGGGATTTAGAATGAGTTTAGTACCATATGTCATCGAACAAACAAGTAGAGGAGAAAGAAGCTACGATATCTTTTCTAGATTATTAAAGGATAGAATAATAATGCTTAGTGGAGAAGTAAACGACGTAACTTCAAACCTAGTTGTATCACAGTTATTATTCTTAGAAAGTGAAGATCCTGATAAAGATATATATTTATACATAAATAGCCCAGGTGGTTCTATTACCTCCGGTATGGCAATTTATGATACAATGCAATATATAAAATCTGACGTTTCAACTATATGTATAGGAATGGCTGCTTCTATGGGAGCATTCTTACTATCATCAGGAGCTAAGGGTAAAAGATTTGCACTTCCTAATAGTGAAATAATGATACATCAACCACTTGGTGGATTCCAAGGTCAGGCTACTGATATTGATATCCATGCAAGAAGAATTTTAAGAACAAAAGAAACTCTTAATAAAATATTAAGTGAAAATACAGGTAAGCCATTAGAAAAGATAAATGCAGATGTTGAAAGAGATTATTTCATGACTGCAGAAGAATCAATGGAGTATGGTTTAATAGATAAGGTTATTAGAAAAATAGAAACTGCTAAAGAAAAATAATTGACTATTTTAGAGAGGTGTATTGGATGGCAAAATTTGATGATAAGAAGCAACTAAAGTGTTCCTTTTGTGGGAAAAATCAAGATCAAGTTAAAAGATTAATAGCTGGTCCAGGAGTTTATATCTGTGATGAATGTATAGAACTTTGTTCTGAAATAATTGCAGATGAATTTGAAGAACCTAAAATACTGACATCTACAGAATTACCAAAACCATTAGAAATTAAAAGTCATTTAGATGAATATGTAATAGGTCAAGAAGATGCTAAAAAATCACTTTCAGTTGCTGTCTATAACCATTATAAAAGAATTAATGCAAAAGAAAAGGAAACTGATGTAGAGCTTCAAAAGAGTAATATATTACTTTTAGGACCTACTGGATCAGGTAAAACTCTTTTAGCTCAAACTCTTGCTAAATTTTTAAATGTTCCTTTTGCCATAGCAGACGCAACAACTTTAACTGAAGCTGGTTATGTAGGAGAAGATGTAGAAAACATTCTTTTAAAGCTTATTCAAAACGCCGATTATGATGTAGAAAGAGCAGAAAAAGGAATAATCTATATTGATGAGATTGATAAAATCGCTAGAAAATCAGAAAATCCTTCAATAACAAGAGATGTATCAGGAGAAGGTGTTCAACAGGCACTTTTAAAAATATTAGAAGGAACTACAGCTTCTGTACCACCACAAGGTGGCAGAAAGCATCCTCATCAAGAGTTTATACAAATAAATACATCTAATATTCTATTTATTTGTGGTGGAGCATTTGATGGTATAGATAAGCTTGTTGAAAAGAGAACAAGAAGAAGTTCTATAGGTTTTGGAGCAGAAATAACTTCAAAAACTAATAAGGACGTAGGTAAGCTTCTAAAAGATGTAATGCCAGGAGATTTATTAAAGTTTGGATTAATTCCAGAGTTTGTAGGAAGACTTCCTATAGTTGTAACATTGGAGTCTTTAGATCACAGTGCATTAATCAGTATTTTAAGTAAACCTAAAAATGCTTTAGTTAAACAGTACAAAAAGCTATTTGAATATGATAATGTTGAATTAGAATTTGACGAAGAAGCTTTAAGAGCTATTGCAGATGAAGCAATAAAGAGAAGTACTGGGGCTAGAGGACTTAGAGCTATTATAGAGGATACTATGACAAACATAATGTATGAGATACCTTCAAGAGATGATATTGCTAAAGTTGTAATAACTAAAGAATCAATAATATCTAAAGAAGAGCCTACAATTATCATAGGGGAATCTAAAATTAAAGAAGCTAAAAGTAAAAAACTTAAAAAAGGTAAAGATGTAGAAACAGCTTAATGCTATATTAAAAGTCTCTTATATAGAGGCTTTTTTTATTTTCTTTTTTTAGAATTTGTTAACAAAATTTTAGAATAGGATTGTATAAGACAGTCAATAATAACAATGTAAAGAAGGGAGGGTAATTAATGGAAAGTATTAATGTGATGGTCTTTCTACAAATAATATTGATCCTTGTTTTATTTATGCATGTGGTTACAAATTCTAAAACTACTCGTAATCAAAGAGTGGTTATAGATAAAGAAAGTAAAAAGGAAATGGAGAACCTTAATAAGCTGAGAAATATAAAATTAAGTGAGCCACTTACTGAAAAAAGTAGACCTAAAGAATTTAAAGAAGTAATAGGTCAAGAAAAAGGAATAATGGCATTAAAAGCAGCTATATGTGGTCCTAATCCTCAGCATGTAATAATTTATGGTCCACCTGGAGTTGGTAAAACTGCAGCTGCAAGATTGGTATTAGAATATGCAAAAACTAAAGGAAACACTCCATTTAGCAATGAAGCTAAGTTTGTTGAAGTTGATGCTACTACAATAAGATTTGATGAAAGAGGGATAGCAGACCCTTTAATAGGCTCTGTACACGATCCTATATATCAGGGGGCAGGATCTATGGGGATTGCAGGGATACCTCAACCTAAACCAGGAGCTGTAACTAAGGCTCATGGAGGTATATTATTTTTAGATGAAATAGGTGAATTACACTCCACAGAGCTTAATAAATTATTGAAAGTTTTGGAGGATAGAAAGGTATTTCTAGATTCTTCGTATTATAGCTCAGAGGATCCTAATATGCCTGTTTATATTAAAGAAGTATTTGATAATGGGTTGCCAGCAGATTTTAGGTTAATTGGTGCAACCACTAGAAGTCCAGAGGAGATAGCGCCTGCAATTAGATCAAGGTGCGTAGAAATATTCTTTAGGGCTTTAGATGAGGAAGAGATACAAGTAATAGCTCAAAATGCTATTAATAAAATAAATCTAACTATAGATAAAGAAAGCTTAAATAAAATTTCAAGATACTGCACAAATGGAAGAGAAGTTGTTAATATTGTTCAGTTATGTTCGGGTTTAGCTATAAATGAAGATAGGAAAAACGTAACTATTAAAGATGTAATGTGGGTAATTGAAAATGGGCAGTATACAGAACGCGGAGATAAAAGAATATATGATAAACCTCAAGTAGGAATTGTAAATGGGTTAGCTGTATATGGATCAAATTTAGGAACCTTGATGGAGATTGAGGCTACAGCTAAAAAGGTTGATAAGGAAAAAGGAAATGTTAAAATTACTGGTATAGTTGAAGAAGAGGAAATAAGCAGTAATAATAGAAAAATAAGAAGGAAGAGTAATGCTCATTGCTCTGTACAAAATGTATTAAGTATTTTAGAAAACATTTTTAAAATAGATTGTTCATCATATCATATTCATGTTAATTTTCCGGGTGGTACTCCAGTAGATGGGCCTTCAGCTGGAATAAGTATAACTTGTGCAGTTTATAGCGCTATTAATGGAATACCAATAGACAATAAGGTTGCTATGACTGGGGAAATATCATTAATAGGCAAGGTTAAGCCTATAGGCGGAGTAAGTGCAAAAATATTAGCGGCTAAAAAATCTGGAGCTACAACTGTTATAATTCCAAAAGATAATTATGATGAAAGCTTAGAGAAAATAGAGGGTATAAAGATAGTTCCAGTAGAAAATATTAAAGAAGTTCTGGAAGTAGCTTTATTTAAAGATTATTCTCAAAAGAAAGATGATAATGTAAATATTGAAGTATTATATGCAGAGGGTAATGAGAGCTTTTAGTTAAAAAGAAAAATCCATCTAGATTTTAGGTGGATTTTTTCTGCGTAGAGAACAAACATACTCTTAAGAGATTGAAAATTGTTGAAAAATAAGAGGTTTATGTGTATAATTATTTAACTAGAGAAGTACAATCTTTAAAGGGAGGAAATTTAAATGAGTGAAAAGGTTAAACTTCTTCCTCTTATTCCACTTAGGGGCTTAACTGTATTCCCTAATATGGTGATTCATTTTGATGTTGGAAGAGAGAAGTCCATAGCTGCATTGGAAGAAGCTATGCTAAATAAACAAGAGATATTTTTAGTATCACAAAAGGATGCTAAGATAGATGATCCAGAGATTAGCGATGTATATAATGTTGGAACTATATCTATAGTAAAACAACTTTTGAAATTGCCAGGAGATACCGTAAGAGTATTAGTTGAAGGTATAGAAAGAGGAAGATTAGTAGAGTTTATAAATAGGGATAAATATATTAAAGGCAATATAGAATCTATTTATGACAATAATGATGAGTATAAAGATAATGTAGAATTTCTTGCATCCTTAAGAAAACTAATGGATGATTTTAGTGAGTTTTTAGATTTATCAAATAATAAGACGGCTGATGAAGTTTATGACATGGATGAAAGTGATGAGCCAGGTAGAGTCATAGACATAATTGCTTCCTATTTAATGTTAAAGCATAAAATTAAACAGGAGATATTAGAAGCTTTAGATATTAAAGAAAGAGTGGAAAAGCTTTTAGTAATAGTTAAAAATGAAATAGAAGTTTTAAAATTAGAAAAAAAGATTGGTTTTAAAGTTAAGAAGAAAATTGATAAACTTCAAAAGGAATATTATTTAAGAGAGCAGCTAAAGGTAATTAAAGAAGAACTAGGTGAGGATATTGAAGAAAAACTTGAGATAGAGAAATATGAGAATTTAATAAAAAAAGCAAAACTGCCAAAAGAAGTGAAAGAAAAAGCTACTTATGAGTTAAATAGGTTAAAAAATTCATCATCTTATTCTCAAGAAGGTTCAGTTATTAAAACTTATTTAGACTGGATATTAGAGTTGCCTTGGAACAAATCAACTAAAGATAATTTAGACTTAACTAAAGCTAGAGAGATATTAGAAGAAGATCATTATGGATTAAGTGATGTAAAAGAGAGAATAATAGAATATCTAGCTGTAAAGAAGATGAGCGACAGTTTAAGAGGGCCTATTTTATGTTTAGTAGGGCCACCAGGAGTTGGAAAGTCATCAATAGCTAAATCAGTAGCAAAATCTCTTAATAGAAACTTTATTAGAATATCATTAGGTGGAATAAGAGATGAGGCTGAGGTTAGAGGTCACAGAAAAACTTATGTTGGGGCTATTCCAGGAAGAATAATATATGGTATAAAAAATGCTAAATCAAAAAATCCATTAATATTATTAGATGAGATAGATAAGGTAAGTAGAGATTTTAAAGGGGATCCATCAGATGCCTTGTTAGAGGTTTTAGATCCAGAACAAAATTCTAATTTTAGAGATAACTATATTGAGTTAGATATGGACTTGTCAAAAGTTATGTTTATTACTACAGCTAACTCCTTAGATTCTATCCCAAGACCATTATTAGATAGAATGGAGATAATAGAGGTTTCTGGGTATACATATGAAGAAAAGTTCAATATTGCTAAAAAATATCTATTACCAAAAGTTTTAAAAGAACATAATTTAGATGAGAATAAGCTTAAGATAAGTGAGTCTGTAATTAAAGATGTAATTGAATATTACACTAGAGAATCAGGAGTAAGAAATCTTGAAAGAAAGTTAGGAACTGTTGCTAGAAAAGCGGTTACTGACATAATGGAAAAAAATAAAAATAATGTTTCTATTAATACAGGTAATTTAGAAAAATATTTAGGAAACAAGATTTTTACTTATGATAAGATTGGAAAAGATGATCAAGTTGGAGTGGTAACAGGTATGGCTTGGACTGCTTACGGTGGAGATACTCTTCCTGTAGAGGTTGTAGTTATGAAGGGCACTGGAAAGCTAGAACTTACAGGTCAATTAGGAGATGTGATGAAGGAGTCAGCAAGGGCTGCTTATTCTTATGTTAGAGCTCATGCTAGTGAATATGGTATAAATGAAGACTTCTATAAAGAAAAGGATATTCACATACACGTTCCAGAAGGGGCTGTACCTAAAGATGGTCCTTCAGCAGGAGTTACATTGATAACCGCTCTGGTAAGTGCATTATCTAACAAAAAGGTTAGGCACAATGTTGCAATGACAGGAGAGATAACATTAACTGGAAAAGTTCTTGCTATAGGTGGGCTAAAAGAAAAAGCTTTGGCAGCATTTAGGGCTGGAATTGACACAGTAATTGTACCAAAGCAAAATGAGAAAGATGCTAATAAAATCCCTAAAACTATAAAGAGTAAATTAAAATTTATATTTGCGACTAAAGTGGAAGAGGTTTTAGAACATGCATTAATTGGAGTTGAATTAAATGAATATTAAACAATCTGAATTTATAATATCAGCAGTAAAAAGAGAACAATATCCTATAGATGGGATGCCGGAAGTAGCTTTTGTAGGAAGATCAAACGTAGGAAAATCTTCAATTATAAACGCAATAACTAATAGAAAAAAGTTAGCGAAAACAAGTCAAACCCCAGGAAAAACTAGATTAATAAACTTTTTTCTTATAAATAAAGAATTTTATCTTGTAGATTTACCTGGTTATGGATATGCTAAGGTATCTAAGACTGAAAAAGCAAGTTGGGGTAAAACTATAGAGTTATACATCAATGATAGAGAAGAACTTAAAAGAGTTGTTTTATTAGTAGATTGTAGGCATAAACCAACAAGTGATGATATCACAATGCTTGAGTGGACTAAACATTTTGGATATGATTATGTTATAGTAGCAACTAAAAGCGATAAACTTTCTAATAATGATCTTAAGAAAAGTGAGAAGATAATAAAAGAAACTTTAAAATTAGGAAAAGAAGATAAGCTGTTTTTCTTTTCCTCACTTAATAAAAAAAGAAGAGATGAGTTAATAGATTTTGTGTTTGGTGGAATTGTAGAAGAATCAGAAGAGTAATAAAAATAAAAAATCCCATTCTAGGTTAAGGCCTAGAATGGGATTTTTGTTGTATATAAATATATATTCCATATAATCTATAATATTCCAATATTTTGTAGCAACTTTTTGAATTCCAGAATAGTATATACTATAAAATCTTAATTATTTAAAAACGAGAGGAGGATTTTCCTGTGGAAATTAATGAAATTTTAAATGGATTAGGCGGACAAAAGGATAACTGTAACAATAATGGGTTCGGCGGAAGTTGGATCTGGTTAATTCTGTTGTTTATACTATTTGGTAGCGGCTGTGGTGGCGGATTTGGAGCTGGTGCCCCTGGCGGATATCAAGGATATGCTCCAGTAGGAGACACTTATACTTGTAAGTGTAAATGCAAAAAGAATAAGTGCTGCTGCGGAAGTATGCCAATGTATCAACCATATGCAGCTCAACAAGGTGCTGGCTGTGGATTTAATTCATGGTGGATAATAATATTATTAATATTCTTCTGTGGTTGTGGAAGAGGTTTCGGAAACAATGGCTGCGGATGCAATGATAATAATAACGTTTGTGTTTAAGCTAAAAACATTATCGATAAAAAACTAAAATAACTTGAATTTAGGAGGAAAAATATATGAGTAAACATTGTTGTTGTAAACCAGATCCATGTTGCGGACAGCCAATGGGAGGTTATCCAATGGGAGGATACCCAATGGGCGGCGGATACCCAGGCGGATTCGGTGGATTAGGTGGATGCGGATTCGGTGGAAATGGAATATGGTGGATAATAATATTATTAATATTCTTCTGTGGATGCGGCGGAAGAGGATTTGGTAATAATAATAACTTCTGCTAATATAAAAAATAACTTTAGAAGAAAAATAGTATAAAGATACAATTGAAAGGAGCGATTTGTATGAGTAAACATCGTCATTGTGATGAATATGAGTATTGCTATCAAACAGCAGTTAATCCTTATATGAGTGCTGGAGTAGCTCCATATGGTGGTGGTTGCGGATTTGGTGGAAATAATATTTGGTCACTTATAGTGTTATTAATTATACTTTGCAAACCAGAAGTATTGTGCAATGACAGAGCATTTATATTAATTTTATTGTTCTGGCTTTGTGGAGGTTCTGGAGTAGGAGCTGGAGCAGGAGCACCAGGTTTCGGATTTTAGTATAATAGTTGGAGGGCAAAGCCCTCCAAAAAAATATTCACATATAAATATATAATCTTCACCTATAGATATCTAATTATACATATATAAATAAATACATAGAAGTACATACCTATCTAACAATATGTAGGAGGAAACTTAATGTCAAGAAGAAGACATCGAAATAGATCTGAGAATATACCTAATCCTCAAGCTCAGCCCAATAATATGAATCCTATGGGAAATCCTATGGGATTTAATCCAAATCAATTAATGGATATGCTAGGTGGCAATTTTGATATGGGACAAATTGCAAGTTTATTGGCTGGAATGAGTGGAGAAGGCTTTAATATGAATAGTTTTGCAAATCTTGCAAATATGTTTAATATGAATAATAGCGCACCTAATATGGGGAATATGGGAAATGCAAATGGTATGGGCAATATGGGCAACCTAGGGGGCCTTGGTAATATGGGTGGTCTAGGCAATTTAGGAAATTTAGCAGGACTTGGTGGTTTAGGTGGATTGGGAGATATAGGAAATATAATAAGCATGATGGGGTTAGGTAATATGGGAGGAAATAGCTCCAATAATTTCTCGGATAATTCAGCTTATAATGAAAATGTAAACTTCAGTGAAGCTAGTACTGAAGAAGTTACTGATGATGATAGAAATATGCAAATGATGAAAGCAATGAGAAGAATTGTGGATCCTGAAAGAGTAAAGTTTATAGATAGAGTTATTGATCTTTATGAAAAAGGAAAATTTTATGATTAATATGAAACATATTGAATAGAATATGACAAGAAGGTAATACTATAGTTATAAGGAGATTTATCTCCTTGTTATAGTAAGTTTAACTTATTATAACTAAACCCCCCATCCCCCTTTTTAGGCCGCTTTAGCGGCCTTTTATATTTATGAATAAGTTATGGATGATATATTATATTTATTATCTGAATATTTTAAAGAAATTCGTATACTTATAGATTCATTAGCTTTAGATTTTGATTTGTCTGTCTTTTTAAAGTTAAGTTCCCACATAACTGATGATATGTTTCCATTATTATCCCAGTCAGTATCTACAAAAAAGGCATCCTGTAAGGTATAGCTATAGAGTTCTTTTTCTAATTTCCACAATAAAGCAGTGTCATTTCTTGATATGGAGCTACTAAAGATATTAGGAAGCTCAGATGGTTCATAAGGATTTTCTACAATATCTGTAAATTTAATAACCTCATCTTTACCTGGAACAGGAGAGTTTTCATAGGTTATATCTTTAAAATTACTACCTATAAGCATATGACTTTCAAAAGAAAATACTCCATTAACAATAGATCCAGAAAATACTTTTGGTGTTTTATTATTTTTTGAATTAAGAATTCCTATAATGTTATTTTTGGAGAAATGAATATCATCAAAACCAGTACCATTCCATCTAAAAATATGTGAAATAGGTGTACCTTCTTGAGAGGATTGAAGAAAAATTTCTGGAATACCATCTCTAGATATATCACGTATAAAAAGTCTCATTCCCCAATAAGGATATTCTTTTCCTAAGGAGCCTATTTGTTTGTCTGGAGACAACATGTAGCTTTTATCTTTAATATTTATACTAGCATAATACTTATCCTCTTTAGTCGTAATGTATAAAATATCCTCATTTCCATCTCCATTAAAATCTTTTTTAACTCCTTTTTCTATATCCTTTTTTGCCATTACCATAGAAGTTTCATCATAAGATTTTTGTGAAAAGAGACTATATATAAACAAAAGCGATAAAAAAGTAAATATAAAAAAAAGTGCTATATAGATATTTCTCTTAGTTAGAAAAATAACTTTAAACTTCATTAATAATCACCTCAATAGAATTATATGAAGGCGAGAGAATTTTATTCTAAATATAAATAGTATGAAGGAATTAATATTGAGCAAAATATTTATTAAAGGAGGCGTGATATATGAAGAAATATATTTGTTTTTTGCTTGTATTAATTTTAGGGTTTATGCCAGTAGCTTGCAAGAAAATTGACAAGAGTAGAGATAAAGAAGTTATTGTTTTAGTAGAGAATAATAGTATACCTATTATGGATAATTTAAATAAAATATTAGATAAATTTAAAGAAAGTAATAGTGAGATTAATCTACAGATCATAACCAAAGATAATATTAAGGATGCAATTAGTAATAAAGATTTGTCTCCAGATATATTGATAACTACTAGAAGTAGCTTTATAGAAATATTTAAAGAAAATGAACTACAAGCAATAGATGAGATAATAAAAGAGGAAAAGTATAATGAAAATTTTTATAATATAAATACATCAAGTGGAAGATTAAAGGATAAATATTATGGGATAGGTGCTTTTCCATATACAATAGATTTTTTATATAACCCTAAGGCTCTCGAAAAACTTAATATAAAAATCCCTGAAAATTCAGCAGATATGTTAAATTTATTAAAAACTTTAAGGGATAAAAATATAAAAATCCCCTATATTCTACCTGAGGAGGTTAGTCTAGAGTTAGCATTATCATCCTATATAGCTAATTTTTTATTAGTGTCATCTCAATTAAAAGATATTTATGGAGATAGTGAAGAAGATTATAAAAAGTTAGAATCTATGCAGCAGATGTTTTCTATAATGAATTCAATAGTTTCTAGTGGACAATTTAACCTAACTAACTTTTATGTAGGTTCAGAACATAATATAGAAGAACTTGAAAATGAAGAAATACCTATATTAATAGGGACATCATTTTTATCTAAAAACATAAAAAAAGTTAATTCAATAAAAAGTATATCAAATATTAATTTGACTGAAAACACAATGTTTTCCCCTGTAGGATTAGGTGCAATGATATCTCTTTATGCTGAAGGAGAAAATAAGGATTCTTCTAGAAAGTTATTGGGATATTTAGTTAAAGAAGATATGTATTCTGACTTATCAAAAGAAGGAATAATAGTTGCTAATAAAAACTTAGATATGAGTTTAGAAGGTGTAAGGGGAGCTATGGCAAAAAACATTGTTAACGCAAATGAAAATAATGTTTTCTACTTTTATAATATTCCTAAGAAATATTTATCAAGCCTAAAAGAAAAGTTAAAAGAAGTAATGAATGGTAAATATGACGGTAATGAATGGAGTGATATTATTAAGTAAAAAAATAAAGCTACCTAAAAAGTAGCTTTATTTTTCTTGGCATTCTTCACAAACACCATAGAAATAAATTTTGTTTGAAAGTATTTTGTACTTTGAGTTTTGTTCAGCTTCAGTGTTTAATGAACTAAAGTCTAAGGTATCTAAATCATCGACTCTACCACATTCAACACATTGAACATGAGGATGCTGTCCTAAAGTACCATCATACCTAAAATTGCCTTCACCAACATTTATCTCTTGAACAAGACCAACCTCTACTAAAGTTTTTAATGCTTTGTATACGGTTGCCAGACTCATAGTAGGATATTCAGTTTGAAGGGCTTTGTAGATTACTTCTGCTGAAGGATGTTCATGTGTACTTTTTAGGTACTTATAAACAGCAATTCTTTGAGGTGTTAATTTAAGCTTTTTTTCTCTGAAAATAGAAGTTATATTATCCATGGTCACCATCCTTGAATTTAATTAATTATATTATATGATAATAATTATTTACTGTCAATTCTTATTTATTAATAATTTATTCATAAAGAGAAATAAATTTCAAATAATATAAAAAAATGCTTGTATTACTACGAAAAGTTTGATAAAATAAAAACATGGTTGTTAAACAATTAACAATCCTCATAAATCCATGTTCATTTTATTTCATTTAACTTTAAGAACAGTTTTACTGTTCTTTTTGTTTTTAAAAGCTGCATTAGATTAATTAGTTATTATAGATAATCACATGTATTAGTAAAATCTAGGACAACTAATTCTACTGGAAATTTTTTATACTCAATATTAAATAATAAAGTATATACGTATAAAAAACAACATAAAATTTAAAAATAATACAATATTTTTAAATGAGAAGTTTTGTACAAGTATAAAGTGAAATTACTGAAAATGTTAAATTTATAATAAATATGTTATAAATTAGAGTTATGCTTTATTTAGGTGTTGAAAGAAATATTTAACAATGGTAAACTATTCTATAAAGAAAATAGGAGGTGTAAGTTATGGCAAAATACAAAGTTGGAGAAGAATTAATAATAGTCAATGATGAAAACGTAGAAAAAAAGAAATTAAAAGAATTAACTTATCTTAAAACAGATGAAGACTTTGCACAAATTTCTTGGGGACTTAAGATCATTGATGTAGAATACAACAATCCTAATGTAACTCTTACATATAGAAATGTTGATGGAGAGATAAATAAGGTATTTGCTGTTTGCAGAGATATAGAGAATTTTGATCAAGAAAAAGTTTTAGAGAAAGCCCTTCTTAAGGCCTTTCAAAATGAGATAATAAATATATCTGTGGTTAAAAATACAAATTTTAAAAAATAGATAAAAATAAAAATTAAATTATTTACTGGTAATATAATCAGTAAATAATTTAATAATTAAAATACATTATTTAAAGTGGAAACCTTTACGGGTATGGGGGTATGAATATGAGTCAGTGTCCATTTTGGTCAATAAATGGGGAGAAAATTAACTGTTATTCTGAATGTCCTATTCATGATGGACTAAAAGCAGATGAGATTTGTCCGTTTAAGGAACTAGTAGAAGTTAAAAATATATCTATGAGTGCTTTTGATAGGTTTAACTATGAAGAAGAATTTAATTCATTAGATTTACCTAAAATATCTGTGTATAAATAAAGAGGATGATTTATCATCCTCTTTATTTATACATATTTGAATATTTATGAAGTAATCCTTGTTTTAGTATCCATAAGTCTTCAGACAAGTCTACATAGTAGGTGTGTGGATTCTCAAATCTTAGAACTTCCGGCCATAATTTAACACTTTCACTTATTACTAAGTCTCTTATATCCATAACTGATGGAGAAGAGTAGCAGCTTTTACCCTTGTTAAAAATCTGAACTCTCATGTCTTTAAGATAATAAT
Organism: Clostridium sp. YIM B02506; assembly: GCF_022324845.1. Classification (NCBI taxonomy): domain Bacteria; kingdom Bacillati; phylum Bacillota; class Clostridia; order Eubacteriales; family Clostridiaceae; genus Clostridium; species Clostridium sp. YIM B02506. The sequence continues at coordinate 39,007 of NZ_JAKGTG010000005.1, read as the reverse complement.
TAGTTACTTTTTTTCTTTTCCAAGTGTGGATAGGATTAAATAACTCTAAAGGTTCATTTTCATCAAGGTTTTCATTTCCTAAAGCAATTAGGTCAGCAATAGCCATATGACTGTTTTTATCAAAAACTCTATAAAGTTTTTTGAAACCTGGATTCGTAATTTTCTCTTCATTTTCACTAATCTTTATCTTAGGAATAATTTCTCCGTTTTCTTCAATAGCAACTAATTTATATACGCCACCAAATACAGGTTCACTTTTAGCTGTTATTAATCTTTCACCAACTCCAAATATATCTATAGTTGCTCCTTGCTTTAGAACATCACTAATTATATATTCATCAAGAGAGTTAGAAACGATTATTTTACAGTCAGGATATCCTGCGTCATCAAGCATTTTTCTGCACTTTTTAGAAAGATAAGTTATATCACCTGAGTCAATTCTTATAGCTCTTGGTCTATAACCTTGAGGTGTAAGAATTTCATCAAACACTTTTATAGCATTAGGTATACCAGATTTAATTACATTATAAGTATCAACTAAGAAAACACAATTATCTGGGTAAGTTTTTGCCCAAGCTGCAAAAGCTTCATATTCTGTAGAAAATAATTGTACCCAGCTATGAGCCATAGTACCGGAAGCTGGAATATCAAACATTTGCTCTGCTATTGTGCATGCTGTAGATGTACAGCCACCTATCATTGCCGCCCTTGCGCCATATATTGCACCATCGTATCCTTGAGCACGTCTAGAACCTAATTCGATTACAGGCCTTCCACCAGCTTCTCTACATATCCTATTAGCTTTAGTAGCTATTAATGTTTGATGATTTATAGTTAGTAATATCATAGTTTCAATAAATTGTGCCTGGATTATCGGTCCCTTTACAGTAACTAAAGGTTCATTAGGAAATACAGGGTTTCCCTCAGGAACAGCCCATACATCACAAGTAAATTCAAAGTTTCTAAGATAATTTAAAAAATCTTGAGAAAATATATTTTTACTTTTTAGATATTCTATATCATCATCATTGAATCTTAAGTTGCTAAGATATTCAATTAATTGTTCAACTCCAGCCATAATGCAGTATCCACCGCCATCTGGAACCCTTCTAAAAAACATATCAAAATATGCTACTTTATCATAGATATCATTACTAAAGTAACCATTACCCATAGTTAATTCATAAAAATCAGTAAGCATAGTAAGATTTCTATCATTTTTAACATCAAAAACTTTAGTCATATTAGTACCGTCCTCTACTAAAAAATAATATAAAATTATTGTAACCCTATAAGATAATTATTACAATATAGTTATTTAATAAATAACATGTCAATAATATAGATGATAAGGTAACTTGAGGTATTTTTATGTATAAATTAGATGAGTTTCAAATAAAAGCTGCAACTTCAGATGAACGAAATTTACTTGTAGTTGCGGCTCCAGGGTCAGGAAAAACCACTGTAATAGTAAATAGAGTAAGATATTTAATTGAAGAAAAAGGTATAAGTGCAGGGAATATTATTGTGATTACTTTCACAAAATCCGCTGCCGTAAATATGAAAGAAAGATATCTTAAAGAGAGTATAGATAAGAAAGCTCCCTTCTTTGGAACATTTCATGGATTGTTTTATAAACTATTAATAAGACACTTAGGAAAGATAGATATTATTTCATCAACAGATACTTATAGAATTATAGAAAAAAACTTAAAGATATACATAGATGATGTATCAGAGGACAAGGTGAAGGAAGTTTTAAATGCGATATCCCTGCATAAAACTTCTTTAGGAGAGGTAGCTATAGATGATTCCATTATAGCAAGTTGTTTTGAGCAATATGAGTTATATAAAAAGGAGAAAGACTTATTAGACTTTGATGACTTACAGATAAATATGTATAAGATTTTGTCTGAGGACCAGAGTGTATTAGATAAATATACTAAGATGTTTAGATGTATTTTAGTCGATGAATTTCAGGATTGTGATAGTTTGCAGCTTAAAATATTGAAACTTTTAAATAAAAACAATAGTGTATTTTGTGTAGGTGATGAAGATCAGTGTATATATTCTTTTAGGGGATCTAGGCCAGAATGTATGGTTAATTTTCATGAAGAGTTTAATGGAAGTAAGGTATATCTTTCTTACAATTATAGAAGTTCAAAGAATATCGTTGATATTTCTAAAAAACTTATTGAAAACAATAAAAATAGAAATTTTAAAGAAATAATAAATTATAGAAAAAGTGATGGAGAAATTAGATTAATTAATCCATATAGTGAAAAGTTTCAAGGAGAAGATATTGTTAATCGTATAGAAGAAAAATATACACAGGGAATTCCTTTATCAACAAATGTTGTGATTTATAGAACAAATGTTGAAGCGAGAAGTATAAGTGATGAATTAATTAAAAGAAAAATTCCATTTAGATTTTTAGATAAGGAGTATAATTTTTTTGAGCATTTTATATGTAAAGATATAATTGCGTATATGAAGTTAGCAGTAGATCCCTATGATTTTAATAGTTTTAAAAAAATAATAAATAAACCTTTTAGATATATAAGCAAGCAAAATATAGATATAGTGGGAAATGATATAATTAAGGATAATGTATTTAGTAAACTTATCAATAAAGGAGATTTAAAAAGCTTTCAATTAAATAAAATAGATAGATTAAAAAGTGATATAGCATACCTAAACAAGGTCTCTATAATGACCGCCTTAGATTATGTGCTAAATGATTTAGAGTATAGGGAATATATAAGAGAGTATTCAGAAAAGTTTAAAATCTCCTCAGATGATATAGAAATTATAATACAAGAGTTAAGAACTATACTTACAGAATTTAAAACAATAAGTCTATTTTTAGCTCATGTAGAGCTAGTAAAAGAAGAGCTTAGTTCCTTAAAGAGGACAACAAAAGAAGATGGGGTACTATTAAGTACTATTCATGGTGTTAAAGGGCTAGAGTTTGAAAGTGTGTATATTTTAAATTGCTGTGAAGAAATAATACCTCATGGAAATTCCAAAAATATTGAGGAAGAAAGAAGACTTTTTTATGTAGGAATAACAAGAGCTATAAATAATTTATATATTTATTCTCCTAAAACAATTAGGGGGAAATTTGTTAATAGCTCAGTATTTTTAAAAGAGTTAGACTATAAAGAAGAAATCAGGGATTATGGTTATAAAAATGGGGATAAAATAAGGCACAAAGCTTATGGCAGTGGAATAATTAAGAACATAAGTGGAGATACTATAGATATAGTTTTCGAAAATGGAGTCGAAAGAAAGTTCTCATTGATAGTCTTGGTGAAAAATGGTATTATAGGTTAGAATATGGATTGCTTGGGGGTATATAAAAAAGGAGTGATTGTATGGTCTCATTTAAAAAAATGTGGGAAGATGTTAACTCATTAGTAATTGCAGGAAAATTTAATGATTTAGAAAACATTAAAAGTTATGAAGAAGGCTTCATTGTAAATAATGAAGGAGAAACTATGTTTTTGGATTCCCAAGACTTTATTGACTTTTGGTGTAAAATGCTTCTGTATAAAGAGATAGATATGTCTTCAAAACTTAATAACCAAAATGATAATTTTAATCTGATATACATGTTAATAAGACAGTTACCATATATAGAAGAAAATCAAGGAAAGTTAACCTTAATGTCTTCTTTTGTTGAAAAGCATTAACGTATATAATATAATTTTATTATGCTCATATTCATATGAATATGAGCTTTTATTATAAGGAGTAGATGCAGATATGGATATTAATGATTTTAATGGTGATGATTTAATTTTCGCATTAGATATAGGAACAAGAAGTGTTATAGGAACAGTTGGTGTAATTAAGGAAAATAAATTTTATGTTATAGCAGAAGAGTACATAGAACATGATGAAAGAGCCATGATAGATGGACAAATACATGATATAACTTTAGTAGCTTCTAAAGTTATGCACATAAAAAGCAAACTTGAAAAATCTTTAGAAAAAGAGTTAAAGGAAGTTTTTATAGCAGCGGCTGGAAGATTTCTTAGAACCTTAGAGGTAAGTGTAGATCAAGAATTAGATTCTAGTGAAGAAATCACTAAGGATGTAATAAGAGGTTTGGAACTTCTTGGAGTAAGTAAGGCTCAAGAAGAGATTCAGAGAGAAAAACAAGGCAAGTTATATGCAGTTGGATACAGTATTAAAAACTATTATTTAAATGGATATAGTATATCCAATCTATTAGGACATAAAGGGGAACAAATAAAAGCAGAAGTAATAGCAACATTTTTACCGAAGTCAGTAATTGAATCCCTTTATGGAGTTATGAATAGAGTTGGATTAAAAATAATAAATATGACGTTAGAACCTATAGCAGCTATGGAGGCTGTAATACCTTCAAACTTAAGACTATTAAACTTAGCATTAGTAGATATAGGAGCTGGAACGTCAGATATAGCAATATCTTCAAATGAAACTATAGCTGCTTATGGAATGGTTCCGTTAGCTGGGGACGAAGTCACAGAAGCTATCGTACAAGCTCTTTTGGTAGATTTTAATATGGCAGAAAAAATTAAAAGAGAGATTTCTACAAAGGATAAAGTTGAATATTTAGATATCATAGGTCTTGAAAATACTGTATCTAAAGATGAAGTTTTAAATATAATAAAACCAGTTGTAGAAAAAATATCAGAAGAAGTTTCAAGTAGAATTACTTCATTAAATGGCGGTAAGTCTCCATCTGCGGTATTTTTAGTAGGTGGAGGGGCTCACACTCCAATGATGAAGGAATTATTAGCTAAGAAATTAAATCTTCAAGAGCAAAGAGTTGCTATAAGAGGAAGAGAAGCAGTCACTCAATGTGTTGTATTAGATAACAACATGGGGAGTGTAGGTGTAACTGTATTAGGAATAGCATTGGTAGGGGTTAAAAGTGCAGGACGAGATTATATAGATGTGGTACTTAACGATAAAGTTATAAGTTTATTTAATTCTCACAGCCACAAGGTTATGGATGTATTGATTCAAGCTGGGATTAGCCCTAAGGTTCTTATGGCCAGAAACGGGAAAAGTTTAAGATATACTTTAAATGGGGTTAAAAGAGTAGCTTTTGGAGAATTAGGTGATAAAGCCAAAGTATACATAAATGGAAAAGAAGAGACATTAGACAGTAAAGTTAAAAATGGAGATAATATAGAGCTTATATATGCAAAAGAAGGTAAAAATGCATCAATTAAATGTATCAATTTAATTGAAGAAATCAATACCTTAAGTTTTAAAATAGACGATGAAAATAATAATTTAGAACCTATATTTATTAAAAATGGAGAAACTGTTTCTCCAACTGAATATGTGAAAGAGGAAGATGAAGTACAAGTAATTATTCCTAAGACCATAGGTGATATTAAAAAATATTTATTTGATAAAGAAATTAAATTATATAAAGAGAATATAGAACTAGGAAATGAGTACATAATAAAAGAGGGAGATAATTTAACAACAAAAGTTAAAAATGTTGAAGAAAGTGTTAATACAAGCGGAGAAGTTTTAAAAGTTAATATTAACGGAAAAGAAGTAGTTTTATCTGGAAGAAAAAGCTATGTGTTTGTGGATGTTTTTAACTATATTGAGTTTGATCTTTCTCATGCAAAAGGAACTATAAACTTAAAGTTAAATGGCAAAGCAGCTGCTTATACTGATATATTAAAAGATGGGGATAATATAGAAGTATTTTGGAGTTAGTAGAAGGGGGCAAGTTATGATAGATTTTCTAGAAGAAGCAAAGGCAATAAAAAAAGAGCTTGTGGCATGGAGAAGAGATTTTCACGAAAATCCAGAACTAGGATTTGAGGAATGGAGAACCTCTGGAGTAATTAAAGAGTTCCTTAAAAGTGAAGGAATTCCATATACAGAAGTTGCTAAAACTGGTATATGTGCAGTTATAAAAGGAGGACAAGAAGGTAAGACTATAGCATTAAGGGCAGATATAGATGGGTTACCCATTCAGGACAAAAAAAATTGTAGTTATAAATCAAAGGTTGAGGGGAAAATGCATGCATGTGGACATGATGCTCATACAACCATATTATTAGGTGCAGCTAAGCTTTTAAATAAAAATAAATCAGAATTAAAAGGGAATGTTAAGCTTTTATTTGAACCAGCAGAAGAGACTGTTGGCGGTTCGAGATTTATGATAGGTGAAGGTGTCCTAGAAAACCCTAAAGTAGATGGAATAATTGGACTTCATGTAAATGAGGCTTTAAGTGCTGGTGAAATTAAAATAAAAAAAGGTGTTGTTAATGCTGCATCTAATCCATTTAAGATAAAGGTTAAAGGGAAAGGTGGGCATGGAGCAGAACCGCATAATGCTGTAGATCCGATAGTAATGGCATCACATCTTGTTCTTGCACTTCAACCTTTAGTAAGTAGAGAAATTTCACCTGTTAATCCAGCAGTTATAACTGTAGGTAGTATAAATGGTGGATACGCAGAAAATGTAATTCCTGACGAAGTTACATTAAAGGGAATAATAAGAACCATGACAACAGAAGATAGAGAATACGCTAAAAAGAGATTAGAAGAGATAACTAAAAGTATAACAACAGCTTTTAGAGGAGATTATGAAATAGAAATACAAGAAAGTTATCCTTGCCTTTATAATAATGATGATATGGTAGACTTAGTTTCAGAAGCCGCAGTTAAAATTATAGGTAAAGAAAATGTTAAAGAGCAGACTGCTCCATTTATGGGAGTTGAGAGTTTTGCATATTTTGCTATGGAGAGAAATGCTGCCTTTTACTTTTTAGGAATAGGTAATAAAGAAAGAAATATAGTTAGTCCTATACATAATGCTCTATTCGATATAGATGAAGATTCTTTACCAGTAGGAGTAGCTATTCAATGTCAAAGCGCATTTGATTATTTGACAAGAAAGTAATTTAATATTAATCTATTTAGATGGAGAAATATACATTTGGAGTTGATTGTGTGAAAATAGAAATAGGAACAAATGAAGCAGGGCAGAGATTAGATAAATTTTTAAGAAAATTACTAAAAGATGTGCCATTAAGCGTTATATTTAAAGCACTTAGAAAAGGTGACGTTAAAGTTAATGGGAAAAAGCAAAAGGAGAAGTATTCTTTAGAGGTAGGAGACTTAGTTGAAGTAAAATACATAACTACTGAAACGAAGAAAAAAGAACCTAACTTTCAAAAAGTTGATGCTTCAGGATTAAAAATTACATATGAAGATGAAAATCTTTTACTTGTTGAGAAATGGCCAGGAGTATTAGTACATTCTGATAAAAAAGATGGTCCTCCAACTTTAACAGATTATGTATTAAGCTATCTTAATGATAAAGGGGATTATCTTCCAGAAAAAGAGGTTACTTTTACACCAGCTTCTTGTAATAGATTAGATAGAAATACATCTGGAATGGTGTTTTTCGGTAAAAACTTCGAGGCTTTAAAAAGTTTAAATGAACTTATAAGAGACAGGGAAGTTAAAAAATATTATACAGCCTTAGTAAAAGGTCGTATAAAAGATAGAGTCTATGAAGGGTACATATTAAAGAATCAAGAAAATAATGTATCTAAAGTATATAATGATAGAGTTCCAAACTCTAAAAAAATTGCTATGGAAGTTAAAACTATACAAAGTAATGGAGCTTTTTCATTAATTGAGATAGAGCTTATAACAGGAAGAAGTCATCAATTAAGAGCTCATTTAGCAGAACTTGGCAATCCTATAATAGGAGATGCAAAGTATGGGGAGAAAAAGCTAAATTCATTTTTTAATAATAAATTCGCACTAGATTATCAATATTTATACGCATATAAAGTTATATTTAAAAATGTACCAGAGAAATTTAGCTATCTTAAAAATAAAACCATAGCAGAAGGACTTCCGCCAATGTTTAAGAAGATAAAGACGGATGTGTTTAAATTTTAGTATAAGATAGGGGTTTTCTTATGAAAGAACAATCAACAACTAAAGGCTTTGCCATATTATCTATAGCAGGGCTTTTAGTTAAGATTTTATCTATATTATATGTTCCTTTTTTAATTGGAATTATAGATGATGCTGCATATGGTGTATATAGTAAAACTTACGAGGTTTTTGTTTTTATATATGCTGTATCTAATACTGGGATGCAGGTTGCCGTATGTAAGATAGTGGCAGAACTTAGAGCGTTAGGAAGAGAACGAGATGCAATAAGGGCTTTTAAGCTATCTAGAAAAATGCTTTTAATAATAGGAAGTATATTTACTATTATATTATTTGTTTTTGCAAGACCTATAGCTGAATTAAGCAAAAGCCCAGGGGTAACTTATGGACTTATGGTTTTATCACCTACAATAGTTATAACATCTGTTCTTGTAAGTTATAGAGGATATTTTAATGGAAGAAATAGTATGGATTCCCTTGCTATATCTCAGGTATTAGAGCAAATTATAAATGTAATTGTAAGTTTAATTTTTGCATCTATACTAATAAAGAGTTCTCCAGAGCTTGGAAGCGCAGGAGCAACAGTAGGTACATCAGTAGGAGCATTAATAGCTTGCGTATATCTAGTAATAGTATTCAAAAGAAAAAGATTTATAGATGAAGCTTCAAAACAGCCTTATACTGGAAGACGTATATCTGATAAAAAAATAATAAAAAGAATACTTAGATATGGTTTGCCTATAACTTTAAGTGCTGGGTTAGCCAATTTTGGCTCAATGATAGACATGTTTAATGTAAGTTCTAGATTGGGAGTTCTTGGATATACAGATGAATATCAAAATGTTCTATATGGGCTATTGAGCAGATATAAGACTTTAGTAAATGTTCCACTTATTTTTATTATCTCTTTAGGGGCAGCATTACTTCCTGCTATATCTAGGTCTGTAGTTTTAAAAGATAAGAAGGAGCTTAAGAGAAAAGTAAGTTTTGCATTTAGAATGACCTATGGTATAACAATCCCTGCGGCTTTTGGCTTAGCAGTTCTTTATAATGAGATATATAAATCTTTTTATAATAATTTAACAGGTAGTATGCTTATGCTGTATGGTTCAGGAGTAGTTGTTTTAATGGCTTTAAATCAGATACAATCTACTATGCTTCAAGGAGTTAATAAATTTAGTTTCTTAATATTAAGTTTTGGGACAGGAATAATAGCTAAAATAATAGTTAACTATGTGTTAGTTGGAATTCCAAGCATAAATATTTATGGAGCAATAGTTGGAGGATTTGCATGTTACTTATTCCCGGTTATTCTAAATCAAATGAAGTTACAAAAGACTATTAAAGTCAAAATACCACTTATAAGAACAGCAATTAAACCAACAGTTTCAGCTATAGGAATGTCAATAAGTATTATGATAACAAGATTATTACTTACTGCAATATTGCCAAGCTGGTTTATGGAGCGAAGAATATTTATGATTATTTTAACCTTCACTTATATAATGGTTGGTGTAGTTACCTATGCATATATGATGATATTTACAAAAGGCATAAGAAGAAAAGAAATAGAAGATATGTCACCAAGAATATATGGTAAAATACCTTCTTTCATGAGAAAACATTTAAAATAGGAAAGACTATAGTATTAGCTTTAAAAAGTTAGCACTATAGTCTTTTTTGTTACTATAGGAAAGCCACACAAAAGGGGTGCTGGTTATTGTTTAATCTTCTCCAAGTCGCCTGCTTGCAAATAGTAAAAATATAAATAAAGCACCTATGAGAGACATTACTATCAAGTTTTTAATAAGTATTGTATCTGTTGCAAAAAAATTAAGTAATAAACCGATGCTTAGGTATGCTAGAATTCCTATAAATATATAAATTAGTATGTTTATATAAGAAAATTCTAAGCTAATAACCTTATTTACTTCTCTTAAATTTATTGTCAATCCTATTGCAGAAGTTATAACAGCTGTAATAGCTATTCCATAAATATTTATAGAAGGTATAGAGGTTAAAATAAATAAAGAGCTTATTTCAACTATTTCAATTATTAAAGAATTTCTAACTATTATACCTTGTTTACCTAAACCATTTAATATCCCAAACATACTTATGGCTGGGAATAAAATTGGGCTAGCAAATGACGCAGCTTTAATATAAGAACCAAGATCATTTCTAGTAAAAAACATATACCCAAGAGAGTCTGGAATAAGCTGACAGAGTATAAAAGTACATAATCCTAAAAGAAAAGCAATTTTAATTACTTGCTTTATTCTATTAGAAGCATTGAAATAGTCTTTACTTCCCATGGTTTGTGATAAATCAGGAATTAAAAGTGAATTAATAGATGAAATAACTATTATGGGAAAAGTAACAATAACAAATGCCATTCCATTAAATTTACCTATCATAGCTAATGCTTCAGAATAAGTAAGTCCAGAAGCCATAAGTCTCCGAGGTACTATCAATGTAGCTGTTGTGCTAAATATTGAAGTCAGAAAACTATTTAAAGCTAAGGGAAGCGATATTACTAAAACATCAAATAATAATTGAGGTCTTCTTTCTGTTTTTGTATATACCTTAGGTACATTACGTATGGTGTGTTTATAATAAATAAAAAGAAGTATAAGGCTTTGTAATTCACCAATACATAAAGAAAAATATGCAACAGTAACTAGTGCAGAAAGACTTTTAGCCTTTAGGAAATATATTAATGAAGCCAAGATAAATATTCTTAAAGCTTTTTCTAAAATATCAATAAAAGATGGTATAGAAATTTTTGAAACTCCAAAGAAATATCCTTTAAGTATGTTTGAAACTGCAATGAAAAACATCGCAGGACAAGTAACTCTTATAGCATTTATAGTTCTTGAATCATTTACCCCATAGGCACCTATATACGGAGCAAAGAAAAACACCACAATACTAATTATCGCAGCCCATATTAAATTAAAAAAAGCCACTGTTCTTAAAGTTTTAATTAAATTGCCATAATCATTTTTGCTACTATAAAGTGCAGATATTTTTGAAATAGCAGCTATAATACCGGCAGTCATTAGACCTATAAAAAGATTATATATAGGCATAACAAGACCATATAAACCAACACCTTCTGGTCCTAAAACTTTTGACAAATATATTGAAAAAATAAAACCTAAAACTCCAGTTGCAATATTGGAGGAGGTTAGTATGAATGAATTTTTGTAAAATGAGTTGCTTTTCAAAAAGTATCCCTCCTTTGAACATTAATAATTACTATTCTGAATTATTGTTAAATATAACCATGATGAAAGCTTTTGTAATTATTATTACTTTACCTAAATATAAATAAATAGAGGTTGTATTAGGGGGAGTGAGTGTGAAGAAGTTTTTAGGTTTTGTGGCATTATCATGTGTTATTACAATAGGAGCGTTTATAGCATATAATTTATCTAAAGATAAAGTTAAGTTAGATGTAATTAAGGGATATGAATATGATATTAAAGCTAAAGGCTTAAATGGAGCTAAAGATATATCCATAGATGAGGACGGTAATGTATTAGTAGCCTTCGAAAATGAAGTTAGGACTATAAGATCTGATGGCAAAGAAAATAAAATTTTACTAAATCGTAATAGAAATATACAATCTATTATGTATAATAAAGGTAATATATTTTATATATCAGGGAATTCTCTATTTCAATATAATATTAAAACGGAAGAGGATAAAGAGCTATTATCAAACTTACCTAATTCAGGAGAGTACCCAAATAGTAAACTAGCAATAAATGAAGATAAAATATATATTTCCATAGGAGCAGCAACTAATTCTGGGGTAGCTGAAGATGGGAAAACCTATGATTTATCTCCAATAAAAATAACCTTAAAAGGAAAGAATTTTGATGGAGACAAAACAGGAGCTTTCGTTGAATATGGCACTAAAACTTCAGAGGGTCAGGTTGTGAAAGCCGCTTATCCTGGTAACGCATCTATAATTACTTACAATATAAATAATAGTAAAAGTGAGCTGTTTGCATGGGGAATAAGAAATATAAAAGGCTGGGATTTTTATTCTTCAGGTGAGTTATTTGGAATAGTAGGAGGAATGGAAAACAGAGGCTTAAGACCTATAAAAAGTGACGTAGACTATATTTATAATATAAAAAAAGGATATTGGTACGGATGGCCAGACTATAGTGGTGGAGATCCAGTTAATTCTGCTAGATTTAATGAAGCTGAAAGTGAAAAAACTACATTTTTATTGGATAAACATCCTACAGTAAATCCAGAAGCACCTTTTTACCAAAGTGAGAGAATAGATAGCCTACAGGCTTTAACTATAGATAAACAGGGCGATTTTTCAAGTGAAAATGCAATACTTTTCTTTGATAAAAACGAAAAAAGGCTAGTTAGTTTAACTAAGGATAGAATTTCAAGTAGTTTGGTTAATATTAAGGGGAATGGAGAGATTATTGATATAGAAAAATTCAAGGATAGAATTTTTATGCTTGAGAAAAATGAAGGAATAATATATGAAGTTTATAAAGAAAATAAATTAATAAACACATTTTCTCAAAGACTACTGATTTCAATAATAAGCATATTACTGATTTTTATAATAACGATAATAATAAAGGTTAATTTAACTAAAGAGGTGAAATAAGATGGTAAAGAGAATAGAGAATGCATATGGGAAAATGCTTAGAGGTGTATTTTTTGCAGTAAATCCAATAAAGAAAATAGCAGTAAAAACTACATGCATAATCCATAAGTTCATAAATGTTCAGAGTATACAAATATTGCACAATCATGGGGAAGTAGAAGCTTGGAAGTTTTACAAAAAAAATATAAAAGCGTTAAATGCAGGCGTTACATGGGCAGATGGAGATTTTAAGAGTAGTAATCACTTTTTTCACTATAAAAAGGAAAAAGGATTATATGGATTTTCTAATGCTTTAGCAGAGTGTGAGAAATATTATAAATTATCTTTAGATCACTTAAAAAAAGGAGAAATGGATAAGGCATTATTCTTTTTAGGGGCAGCTTGTCATTTGGTTCAAGACTCTACTGTACCACATCATGTTAATAATAAGTTATTAAAAAAACATAGGGAATTCGAATTATGGATAATATCTAGACTCTTTAATGATTATGATTTTACAGAAGAAAAAGGGATAATAGAGTATAAAACTGTAAGGGAATATATAAAAGAAAATGCTCTTTATGCCTATGGGGTTCATGAAGAATATAATAATATTTTGGAAAAAGAAGAAAGATATTATAGTATAGCATTGAAAATATTATCTAGAGCGCAACAAAGTACAGCAGGTTTTCTTTTAGATTATTATAATAAAAACTTTTTAGAGAAAAATTCTTCCAATTAAGGAGGGATTTTTTTTTATTTATAGAATACTAAATGGTATATAATGTAAAATAGGTGGGGTTTTATGAATAAAACAATAGTTTTAAATATGAATGATGTTAATTTTGAAGGAAATATATTAGATGTTGGAGGAGAAAATTACGGAATAATATATAATATTAAAAAGTTTTTAGATGATGAAGTAGCTGTAGATTATGTGGATGATTCTAAAGCTATGGGAACTTTTGAATATGATACTTGCGTATTATTTTTTTCTTTAGGTAAAATAAATACACAAAAAGAACGAGAGAATATGTTAAATGAAATATATCCCCTTATTAAAGAAGATGGTGAAATATTTTTATGGGATATGATAAAAGATAAAAATCAAATATATAAAAATAAATTAAGAGTTATACTTCCAGGAGATAAGATTAAGGAGTTTATTTTAAGGGATATTAACTTCTTAAAGGAATGGGGAGAAGAAGACGGGAAAAAAACACTTGAAAAATACTTTGAAATACAAGAAACTAAAGTATGGGAAGATGTTTACTATATAAAGGCTAAGAAACGGAAAGGAAGTAATACAAATGAAGATACTATTGCTAGCAATAAACTCTCAATTCATCCACAGCAATCTAGCAGTGAGATACCTGAGGTCTTTTACACAGGACTTAAATTATGAGGCAGTAATAAAAGAAGTCACTATAAATGATAGAGTTGAAAATATATTAAAAGAAATAATTAAGGAAAAACCAGATGTTGTAGCTTTTTCAGCATATATATGGAATTTAGAGTATGTAGAGAGATTAACTGAACTTATAAAAAGAGTTGATGAAAATATAGAAATACTATATGGTGGGCCAGAAGTATCTTATGATAGCGAAGGTTTCTTTCAAAACAATCGAGTGGACTACATAATATCAGGAGAAGGGGAAGAAACTTATAGAGATTTTGTTTTATATAAATTAGGAGAGCTACACTTAAGTAAAATAAAAGGCTTATATTTCAAAAAAGATGGAGAAGTTTATTTTAATGGGGAAAGAAAGCTTATGAACATGAGTGACATAATATTTCCCTATTCTGATGCAGATAATCTTGAAGATAAAATGGTTTATTATGAAGCTAGTAGAGGGTGTCCATTTTCTTGTAAATATTGCTTAAGCTCTACTATTCATGGAGTAAGATTTTTAGATACTGAAAGAGTTAAAAAAGAATTGCAATTTTTTATGGATAAAAAGGTTAGGTTAGTTAAATTTGTAGATAGAACATTTAACTGCAATCATAAATTTGTTATGGAGATTTGGAGTTTTTTAATTAATTCAGATACTAAGACAAGATTTCATTTTGAGGTATCAGCAGATATATTAAAAGATGATGAGATAAAACTTTTAAACACAGCACCAAAAGGAAGATTTCAACTAGAGGTTGGAGTTCAAACCACCAATCCACAAATATTAAAAAATATAAATAGAACAATAACCTTTGAAGATATTAAGGAAAAGGTAGTTGAAATAAAAAAAGGAGATAATATTCATCAACATTTAGACCTAATAGCAGGACTATCTGGGGAAGATTATGAATCCTTTAAAAAATCCTTTAATGATGTATATAACCTTGGAGTTGAAATGGTGCAGCTAGGGTTTTTAAAACTTTTAAGAGGGTCAGATATGAGAATTGAAGCAGAAGAATGGGGTATTGAATATTCACCTTATCCTCCATATGAAGTTTTAAAGACATCATACATAAATTATTTTGAAATATTAGAACTTAAAAAAATAGATGAGATGGTTGATAAGTACAATAATTCAGGAAAGTTTTCAAATATATTAAAATATCTAATACCTAAATTCGAAACACCTTTTGACTTCTTTAAAGAGCTCGGAAACTTTTTTGAGGAAAAAGGATATTTTAATAGAAATATAGGAAGTGTAGAATATTACAAGGTATTTTTAGATTTTTATAATGAAAAAATGCAAGATAAAGAAGAAAGAATTTTAAAAGAAATAATAAAATATGATTATTTGTGTTTTAATAAAAAAAGATGGCTGCCTGATTTTCTTATAAGAGAAGTTAATAAAGATTTAGAAAAAAATATAAAGGAAGCTAAACGAAATAAAATAATTGAGTTAGATTATGATAGTTATCATATAGAAAAGTTTAGTATAGATATAATTGGTTTTGTTAATAATGATGTAATAAAAGAAGAGGATTGTTATTTAATTTTTGATGAAAGAGATTTTAATAATTTTATAGATGTTACTAAAATTATTAAAGAAAAAGATTTAATATAATAAAAAAGCTCTGTTTCTTATTTAGTAGGAATAGAGCTTTTTTTTACGAAAATTCTTAATAAGATGAATTTTCAGTAAATTATATTAAAATACTTTGAATTTTTGTATAAACTACAATTTATATCGCAATTGCTTCAATATAGTATAAAGATCAGATTTGGACAGAGGTGCTAAAAGTCATTATAATATACATAAATGTATATTATAAGCAGAGATATAAAATCAAGGAGGTCAATAATTTGGAGTTTGTAATGAATAAAATTATTAGTATTGACAAAGATGCTGAAACTTATCGCCAAGGAATAGAGAAACTATTGATAGAAAAAGAGATGGAATTAGAAAAAAATATTAATGAACTTAGGCAAGAGTGGACCATTGAAGAAAAGAAAATACGAGAGGATATAATGAATGAGAAACTTGGGGTTGCAGAGGAAAAAGCAAAGTCAATTTCTAAAGAAAAAGAAGAATCTATAGAATTAATTAAAAATAAATATGCTGAGACCTCTGATCAAATAGTAAATGAAGTTTTTCTAAAAATAATTAATTCATTATGAGGCAATGATATGGGGAATATAGTTAAATTTAGTGCTGTAAATTCAAAGATAAAGACCTTAAAAGGAAAAATGTTAAAGAAGAATCAGTATTATCAGCTGCTTAATAGCAAAGGGTTTAAAGATGTATTAACCATTTTAAAAGAAAATACTTATTATGGAGAAGTGTTGAAACAGTATGATCTCGACAAAATAAATAGAGGGGAATTAGAAATAATTTTATATAGACATTATGTATCTATACATAATAAATTTATTAGTTACTTTAGTGGAGAATATAGAAAATTCATTAAGAATCTTTTTTTGAAGTGGGAAATAGAGGACTTAAAAATAATAATTAGAGGGAAGTATATAGGTAGATCTAAGGAGGAAATAGAGAGGACTTTGATAGCTAGAAGCTCTTTAAGCACTTTAGATTACTCATATCTACTAGATTCAAAAGACTTAAATGTGCTGATTGAACGATTAAAAGAGACTATTTATTATAAAAGCATAAAAAATCTTATAAAAGATATAGATGTGAATGGATTATTTAGAATTGAAACTGAATTAGATTTTATCTATTTTTCTAATATAAGAAAAGAACTTAAACATTTGGATAAAGAAAATAGAGAAGTTATAGATGAAATAATAGGTCTAGAGGGTGATCTTTTAAATTTAAGCTGGATTTATAGAGGGAAAAAGTTCTTCAATATAAGCTCAGAAGAACTTTTTAATTATACTATTTATGATGGGTTTAAGCTTTCGAAAGAGAAGATTAAACTTTTATGTTATGCAAAAAATGGAGAGGAGTTTCATGATATTATAAAAAATACAAAATATGGGTATATTTACGAGCAAGATGAGACTAAAACTATTGAGAAAAGAGAAAGGGAGTATGAAAAAAAATATTATGGTAAGTATTTAAAAGAAAATAAGCAGAATTTTGGAATGCTTATGAGTTATTTAAACCTGTATAGGATAGAAATGAAAGATATAGTTTCAATTGTAGAACAAAAGAGATACTATGGGGATAATAATGCTATGAATTATGTTTCAGTAAGCTTGTAATTTGGAGGTGAGGTTTTGGCTATTGAAAAAATGTACATGGCCAATTTAGTTGGAGCTTTTTCTGATTTTGATAAGTTAACTAAGCTTCTAGCGTTAAGTGGATTTATGCAACCTATAAGTGCTTTACAAGAGATAAATACATCAGACTTTTCTTTAAAGACCTCAGAAGATAACATAGAGGCTTTAATTGATGTAGGTTATATAAGACCATATATTTATGATAATGACATTGGAGTAAGTTATAAAAAAGTTAATGAATTATTAGAGAAGCAAAAAGAATATGAAGTTTATAATAAACCAAGTAAAGATATAGAGTTCAATATAAATAAAGTTGAGGAGACTTTTGGGAATATATACACAACTTATGAGGTATTAAAAAAGCAATTAGAAGATTTAATAGATAAAAAACAATATCTAAAGCATACTCATGAGGTTGTTGAATTTTTGAAAGATTCATCTATAGTTATAGAAGATTTATATTCCATGAAGAATTTTAAAGTTGGATTATATAAGGTTAAAAATGAAAATATGATTAAACTTAAAGCTAACTATGAGAATATACCATCAGTAATCCAAAGTATTTGTAAACAGAAAGAATTCACTATATTTATATCGTTTACTCCATTATTATTAGTGATTGAGGCAGAGCGAATTTTTAAATCTGCTAATTGTGAGGAAATAGAAATTCCTAATCATTATGAAGGTACACCTAGCGAAGTTTTAGAAATTATAAACAATGAGATGAATAGCGTAAACTCATCTATAAGAGATATAGAAACTGGCCTAAAAGACTTTTTTAAGACTAATCATAAAATTATAGGGATTTTAAAAAATAGCTACGAGCTTGAGCTTAAAGCAGGGGAAATAAAAAAAATGTCAGCTTGTACACAGGAGTTCTTTTATACTTCTGGGTGGATACCTAAAAGTAATATAAAGGACTTGGAAAGGATTTTAGAAGGATTTGAAGAAAAAATATTAGTAATAATAAAAAATACAAGTGAACTTAACAATGAAAATATTATTCCACCTACAAAGTTGAAGAACAATAGATTTATAAGACCATTTCAAAGTATAGTAGGAATGTATGGGGTGCCCAATTACCATGAGATAGATCCTACCTTGTTTTTAGCTATAACTTATACTTTGATGTTTGGGGCTATGTTTGGAGATGTAGGTCAGGGAATGGTTTTATTTATAGCAGGGATATATTTAAGAATTAAGCTAAAAAGAGTTAATTTGGGAGGGGTATTAGAAACCCTTGGGATCAGTTCCACTATATTTGGATTTTTGTATGGAAGTATATTTGGATCAGAGCATATTATTAATGCAGTACTAATAAGACCCATGGAAGAAATAAACGATATGTTAGTTGCAGCAGTAATTTTTGGATGTGTCTTTTTGTTAATCGGGTTTGTACTTGGGATTATTAATAAATTAAAAATAAAAGATATAGAACATGGGATTTTTGGAAAAGAAGGATTGATGGGCTTTATTTTTTATGTTGGAGTACTTCTATTAGTAGCTGATAAATTATCAAATACAAATGTATTACCAACATTTACTGTTATTGTATTTTTAGTTTTGTGTTTGATAGTTATACTTTTAAAACAACCTTTAGCAAATAAGATTACTGGTAAAAAAGTCTTATTTAATGATGGTGCTAAAGATTATTTTATAGAAGCAAGTTTTGAAGTTATAGAAACAATATTATCAATGTTTTCTAATACTGTTTCATTTATAAGAGTAGGAGCTTTTGCTTTAAACCATGTTGGATTATTTGTAGCCTTTTCTGCTATGGCGGAAATGAGCAATAATGGAGCAGCTTCAATTTTAATATTAATACTTGGAAACATAATAATAATAGGACTTGAAGGTCTTATTGTATTTATTCAAGGATTAAGACTTCAATATTATGAACTTTTTGGTAAGTATTATAATGGTGGAGGAATTCTTTTTGAACCTATAGAAGTTAGTTTTAAATAGTGAAAATTTATTATTAGAAGAGGTGTAATTAAATGATAATATTATTGATTTTAACGTTTTGCATAGTAATAGGAACAATAACATATGGAGTTGTTCAACAAGGAAAAGAAGAAATAACAGGAAAAAGCAAGGTTAAAAAAGCACTAAAGGTTAATTTAGGTGTATTTCTACCTGTAATGACCTTTGCCTTAGTGATGAATATACCAACTATAGCTTCAGCAGCAGATGTAGCTACATACAATCCAGCAGCTGGATTAGGTTATATAGCAGCAGGTTTATCAACCGGGCTTGCGACTATTGGAGCTGGTTATGCTGTTGGAGCAGTAGGATCATCTGCTCTTGGGGCTGTATCTGAAGATCCTAAGATATTAGGAAAAACACTAATATACGTGGGTCTTGGAGAAGGAATAGCTATATATGGACTTATAATATCTATAATGATTTTATCAAGAATATAATACACCGCTATTCTGTAGAAGCTTAACTCAGCTTCATTAAAGAAAGTTTATTAAATGTTATTTATAAATAAATATTCGAGGTGTGTTATGAGAAGTTTTCTAATTAGTGATAATAGGGATACCCTAATAGGTATGAAGATGGCTGGAATTGATGGAGTAATTATTAGAGAGAGGCAAGAAGTAATAGAAAAGATTGAAGAACTAAAGAAAACTGATGATATAGGAATAATAATAATTACAGAAAAAATCTCACTTATGGTTAATGATTACGTATATAAGTTAAAGTTATCTAAGGATAAACCGCTTATAATTGAAATTCCAGATAGACACGGATCTAATAAAGGACAAGACTCCATATTAAGATACATAAAGGAGTCAATAGGTCTTAAAATTTAGGGGGTATATTTATGACTACAATTGAGGATAAGATAAATTTATTTTCTAAAGTTATATATGATAAGGTCAATGATGAAAAGGAAGAAAAGCTTAAAGCTTTTGATGAGAAAGCTTTGGAAAAAATAACTTTAGAAAAGAAAAAAATAGATGAGCTTAGAAAAGCTATTAAAATTAGCTTAGATAAGAAATACAATATTAAAGCTAATGAAATAATTGCAAAAGAGAAACTTAATAAACAAAAAGCCATATTAGCAATAAAGGAAGAATTAATCAATAATACCTTATCAGAGGTTAAGGCTAGGCTTTTATATTTTATTTCATCTAAAGAATATAAGAATTATTTTATTTCCTTGTTAGTAAGTATTTTTGATGAGCTAGAGGAAGGTAAATATAATCTGATTGTTCTAGATAGGGATTATAAAAGATTTGAGGAAGATATTAAATCTGCTATAAATAAATATTCTCATATAGATATAAAAGTTGAAACATCAAATGAGGAATTTATAGGTGGTGTAATATTAAAAGACGAAAAAGAAACCTTCAAAATTGATAATAGTCTTTATTATAAGTTAGAAGAATGTAAAGAATTTATAGGTATAAAGGTTATGGAAAAGTTAGCGTAGGAGATGGTTTTATGGAAGGTAGAATAATAGGAGTCAATGGTCCTGTGATAAAAGCCGAGGGAATGAAAGGCTTTAAAATGAGAGAAATGGTCACTGTAGGATCAAAAAAATTAATTGGTGAAATAATTATTTTAGAAGAAGATTTTGCGACCATTCAAGTTTATGAAGAAACAGGCGGACTTAAAATAGGAGAAAAAGTGATTTCCACAGGTAATCCACTTTCACTAAAATTAGGACCTGGGTTATTGGGAAGTATTTTTGATGGAATAGAAAGACCATTAGAGAAAATAAATGAAGATTCTGATGGATTTATACCAGAAGGAATAGGGCTTATATCTATAGATGAAGAAAAACTTTGGGAAGTAAAAGTAACGGTTAATATTGGTGATGAGCTAGAAGCAGGTCAAGTCTATGCTGAAATTCAAGAAACACCTTCTATAACCCATAAGTTAATGGTTCCTCCAGATTTACAAGGAAAAGTTAAAGATATAAAACCAAATGGAAAATATAATATAGAAGAGGTAATAGTCACTCTAGAAAATAATGATGGTGTTCATGAACTTAAACTATACCAGCTTTGGCCAGTAAGAAAACCAAGACCTGTTAAAGAGAAGAAGACGATATTTAGACCCTTAATAACAGGTCAAAGAATAATTGATATGTTTTTTCCACTTGCAAAAGGTGGAACCTGTGCTATTCCAGGTGGATTTGGAACAGGGAAAACAATGACTCAACATCAATTAGCTAAATGGTCAGATGCAGATATAATAGTCTATATTGGTTGTGGAGAGCGTGGAAATGAAATGACTGAGGTATTAGAAGATTTTCCTAAACTTATAGATCCTAGAACTAATCTTGCACTTATGAATAGAACTATTTTGATAGCTAATACGTCTAATATGCCAGTTGCAGCTAGAGAAGCCAGTATTTACACTGGAATAACTTTAGCGGAGTACTTTAGAGACATGGGTTATCATGTAGCTATTATGGCAGATTCAACATCAAGATGGGCAGAAGCCTTAAGAGAGATTTCAGGAAGACTTGAGGAAATGCCAGCAGAGGAAGGATATCCAGCTTATTTACCTTCAAGAATAGCAGAATTTTATGAGAGAGCAGGATACGTTGATACATTAAATGAAGAAGAAGGATCTGTAACTGTAATTGGAGCAGTTTCGCCAGCAGGAGGAGATTTCTCAGAGCCAGTTACTCAAAACACCAAACGATTTGTATCAGCCTTTTTAGGTCTTGATAAAAAACTTGCTTATGCAAGACATTATCCAGCTATTAATTGGTTAGCTAGTTATAGTGGGTATTTGCCACTTCTTAGAGAATGGTATGAGGAAAATGTAGCTGATGATATTTTTAGCTTAAGAGCAGATATGCTTAAACTGTTGTATGAAGAAGATAAACTTTTGGAAATAGTTAAGTTAGTTGGTGAAGATGTTCTTCCAGACGATCAAAGACTTATTATAGAAGTTGCTAAAGCTTTAAAGGTAGGATTCCTTCAGCAAAATGCCTATAATGCAGTGGATACCTATGTACCACTAGATAAGCAATATAAAATGCTAAAGGTTATAAATAGTTTTTATAAACAAGGGGTAAAAGCAGTTAAGCTTGGAATACCAATAGCTATAATAATGGACAGAGATCTAATAGAAAGAATATATAAAATGAAATATAACATTCCAAACGATAACTTAAATGAAATAGATGATCTAGAGAACGATATAGCAAATTATATGAATAATCTTATAGCAAAATATAGATAGGAGGAGGATGGAGTGAGGAAAGAGTATTTAACCTTAAATAGAGTTCAAGGGCCCTTAATTGTATTATCTAATGTAAAAGATGTTGCTTACGATGAAATTGTAGATATTATAGTTGATGGAAAAGATAAGAAGAAAGGCAAAGTAGTTCAAATTCATAAAGACAAGGCAATAATACAAGTATTTGAATCTACTATTGGTATGTCTGTAGATAATACGTCAGTTCATTTTAGAGGAGAATCACTTAAGATACCACTATCTAAGGATATATTAGGAAGAGAGTTTAATGGGGTAGGAGAATGCAGAGATAAGGGTGGGGAAATATATTCATCTAAGAAGTATGATGTTAATGGAAGACCTATGAATCCTGTAGCAAGAAAATATCCAAGAGACTATATTCAAACAGGAATATCATCTATTGATTGTTTATCAACCCTTATAAGAGGACAAAAGCTTCCCATTTTCTCTGGAAATGGTATGCAACATAATGAGCTTGCAGCGCAGATTGTTAAGCAAGCTAAGATTTCAGAAGAAAATGAGGATAATTTCTGCATTGTTTTTGGAGCCATGGGAATAAAATACGACGATGCTAACTTCTTTAAGAAAAATTTTGAAGAAGCCGGAGTTCTTGAAAAAGTAGTTATGTTCACTAATTTGGCAGACGATCCTATAGTAGAGAGGATAGTAACACCAAGATGTGCTTTAACTGCCGCTGAATATTTAGCTTTTGAAGAAGGTATGCATGTGCTTGTAATATTAACGGATATAACGAGCTATTGTGAAGCTTTAAGAGAACTATCATCTTTAAGAGAAGAGGTTCCTAGTAGAAAAGGATATCCAGGATATTTATATTCAGATTTAGCATCTTTATATGAAAGAGCAGGTATGATGATTGGAAAACAAGGTAGTATAACTCAGATACCAATACTTACAATGCCAAATGATGATATAACTCATCCTATACCAGACCTTACTGGGTTTATAACAGAGGGGCAGATAGTTTTAAGTAGGGGCATACAGCAAAGAGATATATATCCATCAGTTAATATACTTCCTTCTTTATCAAGACTTATGAAAGACGGTATAGGTGAAGGTTTTACTAGAGAGGATCATAGTGAGGTTTCTAATCAGATATTTGCAGCATATTCTAAGGTTCAGGATGTAATAGCCTTAGCTCAGGTTATAGGAGAAGAGGAACTTTCAGAACTTGATAAAAACTATATGGAGTTTGGAAGAGTATTTGAAAATAGATTTTTAAAACAAGATTATGATGAAAATAGAGAAATGGAAGAAACATTAGATTTAGCTTGGCAGGTATTAGGTATATTACCTAGAAAAGAATTAGATAGAGTTTCACCAGATATATTGAATAAATATTATAAAGCTATGGAGAGATAATATGGAAAACTTTGTGCCAACTAAAGCGAATCTAATGGCTGCTAAAAATTCTTTAGAGTTCTCTAAAAAGGGGTTTGAATTACTAGATAAAAAAAGAAATGTTTTGATTAGAGAGATGATGTCATATGTAGCTACAGCGCATGAGTTACAGGAAAAAATAAATATAACTTTTGGAAAGGCATATGAAGCATTGATTGAAGCGAACATCATATCTGGTGTAGTAAATGTTGAGGATATTTCTATGACTGTAGAAGAAGCTAATGACTATGAATTATTATTTAAAAGTGTTATGGGAGTTGAAGTACCTATAATAAATTTTGATAAAAAAGACATAAATCTTAAATATAGCGTTTTTAGAACTGGTGCAGCTATAGATGAGGCTATGAGAGAATTCAATAATGTTAGATATTTAACTTATGAATTAGCGGAAGTTGAAAATGCTGTATACAAATTAGCTATGGAGGTCAAAAAGACCCAAAAGAGAGCTAATGCACTTCAAAATATACAAATTCCAAAATTTCAAGAGATAGTAAAGTTTGTTACAGAGGTTTTAGAAGAAAAAGATAGGGAAGATTTCTTTAGATTGAAAATTGTAAAAAAGAAACATAAAATAGAATATTAATAACTTATTAAAGCATAGAAGAATTTAGACTTTCTATGCTTTTTTGTTTATATTGTAATAATTATTTTAATATTTTTAGGCTAAAAATGTGATATTATAGAATTGAGTCGGAGGTGCTTTGTTAGAAAATAGTATTAAAGACTGTTTAAGTTGATTATATATATCTCTATAGGATATAATTATGTATAGTTATAAGTTTTAAGGAGACGCATTTATGAAATACGTAATAGCACTAATAAGCACTTTTTTAATCGTGTATTTTATAATACCTTTTTTGATGAAATTATTTGTAAAATATGATTTTTTGGATAAGCCTACTCAGAGAAAAAATCATAGAGAGCCGATTCCTCTTTGTGGTGGAGTAGGTATGTTTATAGGTTTTTTTGTAGTTTATTTTTTAGCTATGGGAAGGAATATAAACAAGGAAAATATAAGTGTTTTTATTGGAGCATTAGCAATATTAATTATAGGACTAGTTGATGATTACTATAAAACAAGAGGAAAAGAATTCCCTATTTACCCAAGATTTTTGGTCCAAATATTAGCTGCTATATTAGTTTATAATAGCGGAATATCATTTTCTGGATTTACTAATCCAATAACAGGTGAATTTGTACAACTTCATATAGCTTTACAATTTTTATTAACTGTAACCTGGCTATTTGGGGTCACAACAGTTATAAATTGGTCAGATGGAATGGATGGACTTGCAGGTAGTATTTCTACAATATCATCTGTAACGTTGTTTATTGTAGCTCTTGTTATGAATCAAAGTGATTCTGCAATTGTATGTATTATTTTAGTAGGAGCAATACTCGGGTTTTTAAATTATAACAGACATCCAGCAGTGGTTTTTATGGGAGATTCAGGCGCTAACTTTTTAGGTTTTATATTAGGAATAATAGCCTTAGATGGTGCTTTTAAACAAGCTACTATAATGAGTCTTTTTATACCTATATTAGCATTAGGGGTACCCATATTTGATAATATATTTGTTATATTCAAAAGATATACAGAAGGGAAACCAGTATATCAAGCTGATAGAAGCCAAATTCATTTTAGGTTACAAGAAAAAGGTCTTACCACAAATCAAGTTGTGGCATATATATGTGCCATAAGTTTTGTATTAAGTTTGTTATCAATAGTATTATTATTTATTAAGATATAAAAGCGATCAAGTCGCTTTTTTATTTTTAGGTTATAATATCTTAAAGGGGTGATTTAATGAATATAAATTTTAATGAAAAAATAAATCGGTTAAATACAGGCAACATTAAATGGGATAATTATGGAGAAGATTACATACCATTATGGGTAGCTGATATGGATTTTAAATCTCCTGATGAAGTCTTGGAAGCTCTAGAGAAAAGAATTGCTCATGGAATATTTGGTTATACAAAGGAAGACAAAGAATTAACAAATATCATAGTGGAGCATTTTAAAAAGCAATACGGTTATGAAATAGACAGCTCTTGGATTGTGTGGCTTCCAAGTGTTATGCCAGCGGTAAATGTTATATGTAGGATGATTGAAGGGTCAATAATGATTAATACTCCTATGTATATGAATATAAGAAGTGCTCCTATTAATGCAGATAAGGAGATAATAGAGGTTCCTTTAAAGCATACACAAGGAGCATATACCTTTGATTTTGAAGCTATGGAGAAATCCATTAAAGCTGATACAAAATTATTTATATTGTGTAATCCGCATAATCCAGTAGGAAGAGTTTACACAAAAGAAGAATTAGATAAATTAGTAGTTTTTGCTAAAAAACATAATTTAATAATTTGTTCAGACGAAATTCATTGTGAACTGGTTTATGAAAAGAAACATATTCCAATGGTTACATTAAAGGATGAATTTATTAATAGCATAACTTTAATGAGTCCAGGGAAAACATATAATCTTCCTGGAATACCAATTGCTTTTGGTGTGATTCCAGACAAGGATTTAAGAAACCAATTTTTGAAGGCTTCAGCAGGTATACTACCAAAACCAGGAGTATTAAACTATGAGGTGTGTAAGGCTGCCTATAGTAAAGGGGACTCTTGGAGACAAGAACTTTTAAAGCATTTAAAAGGTAATATAGATTTTCTAAAGGAAGAAATAAATAGAAGAATGCCAGCTTTAAAAATAGGAGAAGTTGAAGGAAGTTACTTAGCCTGGATTGATGCTAGGGAATTAGGAATAGATGATCCGTATAAATTTTTCTTAAAGGAAGCTAAAGTGGTTTTCTCCGATGGAAGAGATTTTGGTGAAAGTGGATACCTAAGATTGAATTTTGCTTGCAGTAGAGAAGTGTTGGAAGAAGCCTTAGATAGGATGGAGAATGCTATAAATAAAATATTTAAGTTATAAATAATAAATTATTTACACTTTAAATCATATAATGTATAATATAAAAAACACTTATCGAGAGAGGTGGAGGGGCTGGCCCTATGAAACCCAGCAACCCATAAGTTTTCATTTAGACTTACAGGGTGCTAATTCCTGCAACGATTTAGTTGGAAGATAAGGATATTGCTTGGGGAAGTCTATTTATGCCTAAAGGAAATATCCTTTAGGTTTTTTTGTTTTAAATTTTAAGGGGGTTAACAAATGTTTATAAAGGATATTTTTAAAGAAAAAAAGGTTGTATTTTCGTTTGAAATATTTCCACCAAAAACAACATCATCATTGGATACTATATATAAAACTATAGAGGATTTAAAAGATTTAAAGCCAGATTTTATATCAGTAACTTATGGGGCTGGTGGAAGTACTATAGATAATAAGACAACTTTACTATCGTCTTTAATAAAAAATAAATACGGAATAGAATCAGCGGCTCATTTAACCTGTATAGGTTCATCTAAAAAGGATATTGAGACAATACTAGAAGATTTAAAGAAAAATAATATTGAAAATATTTTGGCTTTAAGAGGTGATATTCCAGAGTATAAAACTTCAAGTGGTGAGTTTTCATACGCGTATGAATTAATATCTCATATAAAAGAACATGGGGATTTTGGAATAAGTGCAGCTTGTTATCCAGAGGGACATCTTGAATGTAGAGATTTGGATTTAGATATAGTTAGACTTAAACAAAAAGTGGAAAATGGAGCAGAACATTTAGTTTCACAACTTTTTTTTAACAATAATGTTTTTTATGATTTTTTAGAAAAATGTTCTAAGAAATCTATAGAGGTACCTATTGAAGCAGGTATAATGCCGGTAATAAATAAAAAGCAAATAGAGAGAATAACCGCTTTATGTGGAGCAGAATTACCAGGAAAATTTATTAAGATTATGAATAAATATGAGCATAATCCAGAGGCTCTAAGAGATGCTGGAATAGCTTATGCAGTAGAACAGATAGTTGATTTATTATCATCAGGTGTAAGAGGAATTCATTTATATACTATGAATAATCCTTTGGTTGCAAGAAGGATAACAGAAAGTGTAGGATCTATTATTACAAGTTTAAACAAGGATATAATTGTTTAAATAAAATCATTGCTATTTGAGAAAAATATCTATGACTAAACATAGAAGGAGTGATTTTATGAACAGAGAAAGTCAACAGGACGCATTTAAAGTTGCAAAAAAGATGATGATAGATGGTGAAGATTGGGATAAAATAATGCAAGAAACTAGACTTAGATTAAAGGATTTAAAAAGAATACAGCAAAATGAAATAGACCCACATTTCTAGGATTAAGTAAGAACCTATAGACTAAATAATTAGTTTATAGGCTCTTTTTATATTAGGGATTTTCTCCTTTAAGAAAATATTAAGAACATTACTATAAAAATATTAAGAAAATGAAGATATTATAAGTTTATAGAATAAAAGGAGTGAGTAGTAATGAAGAGCAAAGGGAAAGCATTAATATTTTCCATATTACCTGGAGGAGGACATTTCTATTTAGGTACCTATACTAGAGGAATTATTTTTCTTATAAGTTCAATAATATTTTCTATGAGTTTTAGAAACTATGGATACGGGCCATTTAATGTCTTTAACGGATTAAATAATTTATTTCATAACTTTGCCGTTTTAATTTGGATTTATTCAGCTATTGATGCATATGTTAGCGCTGATTATATTAATAATGGCGGAATTAAATTGGAAGATGAGAGGAGTTTTTCTACTAGAAATAAAAATCTTTTAGGAATTATCTTGGCTTTAGTACCAGGATTAGGACATCTTTATGAAGAGTATTCTGAAAAAGGATCTAAGCTATTAGTTATTTTCATTGTAACTGCAGCAATAGGTGGATTTTTTAATACTGGACTAATAAATGACTTGTTGCTTATTTTATCAATATATTCAGTTTTAGATTTGATGGCAATGAGGGAAGGGAAAAGTTTTGGATTTAAGGTAGAAAACTCAAAAGAGTTTAAGACAATTATTAAAATAGCAGGAATTGCTTTAATAGCATTTGGTATATCTCAAGGATTCCAAATAGCATCAACATATTTAGTTGATTATGGCTTTAATTATCTATTAAATATAGTTTCATTAGGAATGAAAGCTCTTATTTTAATAATAATAGGTATGATTATATTATATAAAACTAGAAAATAAGTTTTTTAAAACAGTACACGATAAATCTTAATCGTGTACTGTTTTTTTGTATATGAAACAAATATTTTTATGTTAAAATTAAGTGGTTAACTTCTCTATAGTTAAGATTAAAAACTTAACTATAGAGAAGTTAATGTTTTATTATTAACTTATATTATATTTTATATTATGATTAAATAATAAATTTGGACAACTAGTTTTATAATGGAATAATTTTAAATAATTTCAATTATAAAATTAATGCAAAAATTCGAAGCATATGCAATAATTATAGTATATAAACTGAAAGGGGAAAAACGATGGCAGTTAGAACAATCGTACAATTAGGCGATGAACATTTAAAAAAAATATCAGAGCCTGTGAAAGAAATTAATGAAGAAATATTAAACCTTGTTAGGGATTTAAAGGATACTTTAGCTACAGTTGAGGGAGTTGGACTTGCAGCACCTCAGATAGCTGTGAATAAAAGAGTTATATATATAGACTTAAGAGATGGCTCAGAGCCGATTGTATTAATAAATCCTGTTATAACTGAAAAAGAAGGCAGTGAGATGGATTATGAAGGCTGCTTAAGCTATGTAGGTTATGAAGGTATGGTTGAAAGACCTACTAGAGTTGTAGTTCAGGCTTTAAATGAAGACGGAGATTTAATGGAATATGAAGCAGAAGACTTTTTAGCTAGATGCTTCTGCCATGAAATAGATCATCTTGAAGGAATTATGTATACAGATAAAGCTACTGAGATCTTTGAACTTGAGGAAGAAGAGTACGAAGATGAAGAAGAATACGAAGAATAAAAAAGCGACATTGTCGCTTTTTTTATTGTATAGGAAAGTAAAGTTTATATTGTAGACATTTTAGAAGAATTTATATATAAAATGAGCTGAAGCCGCATAAACACTATATATAGTTATATATCTAGCTATCTATATAGAGAAATATATATCTAGATATATTCCTATTTCTTTATTGACATGTATTTTTTATAGAAGTATAATATCCTTTTAATGGGAAAAGAAGGTGATGTAATGCATAAAGATTTTAATGAAGAACAAGAGATTTTAAAACAAAAGATTCATAGAGTAGAGCGTGAAATAAAAAAAAGAGAAGATGAAGAAGAAAAGTTTAAGGATAAAATAGCACTTTTAAAAAAAGCAGCTAAGGGTAGTTATAATTTAGAACTAGAAAATACAAAAATAATATATGATATTGTAAATAAAAATCTTCAGAATTATAGAGAATCTATAGTTAATCCGTATTTTGGAAGGATTGATTTTAAAGAAGATAAAAAAATACCTGAGAGTCTTTATATAGGTAAACATGGAATATATAGTTCCGAGGATGGAGAAGAAATAGTAATAGACTGGAGAGCTCCTATATCAGATCTTTATTATAGTGGAACTGAAGGTGAAGCCTATTATAGATCACCTATTGGTGTAATAAGTGGAAAGCTATTACTAAAGAGAAAGTTTTTAATAAAAGACGGTGACCTTGAGAAAATTTTTGATGATGGAATAAATGAGATAATACTAAAGGGTGAAGAAGTAGATCAAGAAAACCAATTAGTGGATGAATTTTTGAAGATTAATCTAGAGGAAAGTGCCGGTAGCAAATTAAAAGAAGTTGTGGCAACGATTCAAAGAGAACAGAACGACATAATTAGAGCTCCACTAAACTTCCCTATAATTGTTCAAGGATCAGCTGGATCTGGGAAAACTACAATAGCTTTACATAGGTTAGCTTATTTGGTGTATAGATATAATGAAAAAATAACAGGAAAAGATATATTGGTTTTAGCACCTAATAAGTTATTTTTAGATTATATATCTGAGATACTTCCAAACTTAGGAACCTATGATGTTAATCAAAAAACTTTTGCACTACTAGGTAAAGACTATTTAAACTTTAAAAGTAAAGTGTATTCAAGAGATGATAAGTTAAAGGAAATCCTTGAAGGTGATCAAGAGAAAAGTAAACTAATCAAAAATTCTAGTAAAGTAAAAGGCTCTTTAGTATTTAAGGTTATACTTGATAGACTTATAACCATTTGGGAAAGAGAGTCACAAAACCTCAAGGATATAAAGGTTCAAGGCTTTACATTATATAATGAAAAAGAAATAAAGAGATTATATTTTAAAGATTTAGTACACTTTCCAGTAAATAAAAGAATAGAAGAAATTTATAAGTATTTTAAAAAGAAATTAGATAATACACTTGTAAAAATATATGAACAGCTAGATTTATTCTATGATTTGAAGATAAATAAAATCAAAAAGAATAATGAGGACTCCAAAGAGCGAAGAGAAAGATTAATTAGCATATATAATCAAAGAGATGAGATAAAAAATAATCTTAAAAAAGAAGCTTTAGTGAAACTTAAAGAATATTTTGATACATGGAACAGCTCTAGTGGAGAAGGACTATATTACAGACTTTTTGAAGATGAAGAAATATTTAATGAAGCTACTGGTGGGAAAATACCTAAAGTGTTAGCTGATTTTATGAAGGAAGAAGTTTTAAATAACAGAGATAAGAATATAATAGATGAAGATGATATAGCTCCACTTTTATATTTAAAATTTAAAACTGAAGGGGTTAAAGAGGAGAATAAGTTTAAACATATAGTAATAGATGAAGCACAGGACTACTCGCCACTTATGTTTATAGTTTCAAAAATGTTGTCTATAGGAAGCTCTATGACAATAGTAGGAGACTTAGGACAAGGAATATATAGCTACAAAGGTATAGACAGCTGGGATGGGTTAATTAGGGATGTATTTGAAGGTGATTGCACTTATATATCATTAAGCCAAAGTTATAGAAGTACTATTGAAATAATAGATTTTGCTAATGAAGTTTTAAGTAAACAACAAAATGCTCCTAAACCAGCTAAGGCAGTTATAAGAAGAGGACCAAAACCTCAGTTAATAAAATTTAGTAATTTTAAAGAATTAGCATCTACTATAGACAATTTAGTAGAGGAAATAACTTCAACTAACAAAAAATCTATAGCTATAATTTGTAAAACCTTTAGAGACTGTAAAAAGCTTAGAGATAGAATAAAAGCTTACAGCAAAACTCAGTGGACTTTAGTAAAAGAGGGAGATAGTGAGTTAGATGTAACTAATATAATACTACCATCCTATCTAACTAAGGGATTGGAATTTGATTGCACTATAATATATGATGTATCTAAGGATGTCTACAAAGACAGTGAAGAAGACAAAAAGCTATTGTATGTAGCATTAACTCGTGCACTTCACAATGAGTACGTTATTTATAATGATGAAGTCAGTGAATTAATAGAGTAATATTTTTAGAAATGGTTGTTAGTAGAGTAGCTCTATGATAGAATTAATGTGAATTTAATAGTAACTAAAAATTCCCCTAAAATGGGGAATTTTTTATGAAGAAAATATAATCAAAAAGTGGAAAGGTGAGTATAATGGAAGAAAAAGAAATAATGTCATTTAAAGATGAAGATGGAAATAAAGTAGACTTTGAGTCAATAGCACGAATATATTTAGAAGAACAAGAATATTTAATACTATCACCATTAAATGGAGATGGCAATGAAGATGATGCATATATATTTAGAGTAGACTACGTAGATGAAAAGCAAGAATTAAACTTAGTAGAAGATGATGAGGAATTTCAAGCAGTTAAGAAAGAATATAAACAATTACTGTATTAAGGAGAGGGAAATATGGTAAAAAATGAAATTATTAAGGCGCTTAAAGAAAAGGGCGTAAGTGACATTGAGGAGATAAAATATAAAAGAGGTTATCTGTTGGTGAAATTCTTTTATGATTTTGATGACGATGAAATATCAGCAGCTAGAACTTATTCAAATGAAGAGGGAACATATGAATCAGAAACAGAGGAATGGTTTAAAGAGTTATATCTTCCTTACCTTTATGATATCTCATTAGACAATGTTGAAGAGTATATAGAAGAGATAACAGAAGAGTATGAGATTCAAGGGCAATTTGTAGCTTATGATGTGGATATAAATAACCCAACCTTTGGAGAATTTTTAGCTATATTTAGCGAAGATGAAGAAGAAGTAGATATTGATGAAGTTGTAGAAGAATTAGATCTATAAAGATAGAGGATAAGCAAAAAGAAACTCAATTAATTGAGTTTCTTTTTTTATGCAGAGTTATGCTATGTACTTTAAATATGTCCTTTTTTTTAAACTTAGTTTATTCTTATAAGTTTTATAAAGTTGCTTTTGTTTTAAAGAAACTGACTTGTCCAAACTTTGACTTAAATTAAGAACTATTTTATTAGTAGGTAACAAAAACTTCAAAAAGAAGTTTAAAAGTGCTCTTTTAATTAAAATTTTTCTATTTAGTATATAACAACCCATACCCAACACCCCATTTATTAGTTGATACTTCAACAAATCTCTTAAGATAATTATAACAAATTCGGAAATTATGTAAAATCATTTCGTATGTCAATTAATTACAAAAAATATATATGTTTGGACAAGTATTTACAAAAAAGTATTTTATAGTGCGGCTGTTTGTTACATAATGTAACAAATTAACAAAAATAGGAAATTATTCAAAAATAATTATATGTCGAAATAGTTAAAATTGATGTATTAAAGTTAGCAACAACAGCTGTTATATGATATAATTTTCCTTGATAAATGTTGAATTTATTTGTAAAATAGTTTTAAGTTTATCTGATGTCTAGCCATTGTAATACTCCCATCTTATATTAAAGTGGGAGATAACAATGGCAGGACCCTAGATAAGTTCAACTAAACTTCAGTGGGAGATCTCAAAACTCCCTCTGAAGTAAGTTTCACTTTATACAAGGAAGAAGGTACATAATGGATATAGATGCATTAATAGCAAGAATCAATGAATTATACAAAAAAAGTAAAGAAGTAGGATTAACAGAAGAGGAAAAAGAAGAGCAAGCTAAATTAAGAAGAAGATATATAGATTCAGTGAAAAGTAATTTTAGGGCTCAATTAGAGACCGTTAAACCTAATAAACCTACGAATAAATATAGAAATTAATTAATTTAATGATGGGGGCGTTTAAAATGATTGTGACTGTTGAAAAGCTTATCAAAGACTTTAACCTTGAAGTATTGGTTAAAGGAGATACAAATAAAGAAATTACTGTAAGCGATATTAATAGACCAGGATTACAACTAGCTGGATTCTATAATTATTTTGCTGCAGAAAGAATACAGGTTATAGGAAAAGCTGAGTGGAGCTTCCTAGAAGACATGGGCATTGAAATCAGAAAAAAAAGATTAAATAAATTTTTAAGTTTTGATTCAACTTGTATTATTATAACAAGAGACTTAGAACCACATGAAGAACTTATAAAAGCTGCGGAAAAAAGTAAGGTGTGGGTTTTAAGAAGTGATACTATAACAACAAAGTTTATAAGTAAGCTAACTATATATTTAGGTGATAAAATGGCACCTGAAACAAGACTTCATGGAGTATTAGTTGATGTATATGGAGTAGGAATATTAATAACAGGAGAAAGTGGTATAGGAAAAAGTGAAACTGCTCTAGAGTTAATAAAAAGAGGGCATAGAATAGCTACTGATGATGCTGTTGATATAAGAGAAATAGATGGAGAACTTGTGGGTTCATCTCCTGAAATAACTTTTGGAATGCTTGAAGTTAGAGGAATGGGAATAATAGATATCTCTGCTTTATATGGACTAAGCTCAATAATTCCATCAAAAGACATAAAATTAGTAATACATTTCGAGCATTGGAAAGATGATGGAGATTACGATAGATTAGGCACTAATGCAGAATTTATGGATATACTAGGGGTTAATGTTAGAAGACTAGTAGTTCCAGTAAGACCAGGTAGAAACATTGCAGTTATAATAGAAGCAGCTGCTGCAAACTATAGATATTCATTGATGTCTAAAGTTACACCAGTAGATATTATAGAAAGTAGAATGAATAAACTTTAATATTATAGCTAAAACATAGGCATACTATAATAAATATTATAGTAAAGGTGGGCCTATGATAATATATGATATTTCTAATAAATTTAAAGAAGTTGAGGAATGGGATAAAGAAAATAGCTTTTATTGGATAATACTACATGCAGAAGAGCTATATAATTTAGAACTTTTGCTGGATGAAGAGTGCATAGTTGAATGTATGGATTTTTCACAATCAGCACAAATTCATTACTATAATGATTATATATTCATGGTACTAAATGTACTGGATTTAAATAAGAAAGATGTTATCTCCAAGGAGCTTAACATCTTTCTTAGTCATAACTTCATTATAACTGTATATAAAGACAGGATAGCAGTCTTAGAAGAGATAATTCAAGATATAAAAGCAAATAAAAATTGCTTTTCCTTAAAGAAAAAAGGAAGACCCGAAGTTGTTTTATATTATATATTAGATAGACTTATAATAAGAAACTACAACATTATGTCAGTAGTTGAAGAGATGGCTGATAAAGCAGAAATAGATATATTAAAATCTCCACGGTCAAATCAAATAGACACTTTAGTATTTTTAAGAAGGCAGACTTACAAAATCAGAAAGATTTTAAATCCTTTAAGATATATAGGAGATGCCTTAATTGCTAATGAAAATGGAATAATAGATGATGAGTACATAGAATATTTCAAGAATATAAATAATAAGATAAGCAAGCTCATGAAGGTAATAGAAACTTTAGTTCAAGACTTAGCTATGGTTAGAGAAGCCTATGAAGCTGAAATATCTAATAAGACTAATGACCTTATGAAGGTATTTACTGTGGTTACAACTATATTTTTGCCGCTAGAATTATTAACGGCAATATTTTCTATGGGATTTAACTACATGCCCTTTAAAGATCACCCATACAGTTTTTTTGGAATATTAGCATTAATGTTAGCTATTGCCTTTGGTATGCTCTTATATTTTAAGAAACATAAAATGTTTTAAGGTAAATTTGAATATACTAAAAAATAGGTGTAAAATATAGTAGATATAAGGCAAGGAGGTATCGGTATGGAACAAAATTTAAGAAAAGAATATGCTTTAGCATGGGATAAATATGATGAAGAGGATCTTAAGAAGGTATTTTCAATAAGTGATAGATACAAGAACTTCATATCTAAATGTAAAACAGAGAGAGAATCAGTAGATGAACTTATAGTTTTAGCTGAAAAAGAAGGCTACAGAAATGTTCAAGATATAATTAATAATGGAGAAACATTAAAAGCTGGAGATAAGGTTTACGCTAACAATATGGGTAAGACCTTAGCACTATTTTTGATAGGAAGTGAACCATTAGAAAAAGGACTAAGAATATTAGGGGCTCATGTAGACTCACCAAGACTAGATTTAAAACAAAATCCATTATATGAAGATGGTGGTTTAGCTTTATTTGATACTCATTACTATGGTGGTGTTAAAAAGTATCAATGGGTTACTATTCCTTTAGCTATACATGGAGTTATAGTTAAAAAAGATGGAACTTTAGTTAAAGTTGAAATTGGTGAGGATGACAATGATCCAGTAGTAGGAATATCTGATCTTTTAATTCACTTAGCTGGAAAACAACTAGAGAAAAAGGCTCGAGAAGTTATAGAAGGCGAAGATTTAAATGTTTTAGTAGGTTCTATGCCTATTAAAAACAAAGAAGTAAAAGAGAGAGTTAAAGAAAATATATTAGTTCTTCTAAATGAAAAATATGGAATAGTAGAAGAAGATTTTGTATCCTCTGAATTAGAAATAGTACCAGCAGGAAAAGCAAGAGATTATGGTTTAGATAGAAGTATGGTTATGGGATATGGACATGACGATAGAATATGTGCTTATACAAGCTTTGAAGCCCTTCTAGAGCTTAAAGATACTGATAGGACATGTGTAGCTCTATTTGTAGATAAAGAGGAAATAGGGAGCGTAGGAGCCACAGGAATGAACTCTAAGTTCTTCGAAAACATATTAGCAGAGATTATGGATAGAAAAGGTGAATATTCTGAGTTAAAGCTTAGAAGATGTTTAAATAATTCTCATATGCTTTCTTCTGATGTTACAGCAGCTCATGATCCTAATTTCCCAGGAGTATTAGAAAAAAATAATGCTGCATACTTCGGTAAAGGGGTTGTATTCTGTAAATATACTGGGGCTAGAGGAAAGTCAGGATCAAATGATGCAAATCCTGAATATATAGCTCGTATAAGAGAAATAATGGATAAAAATGAAGTAGTATGGCAAACAGCTGAACTTGGAAAAGTTGACCAAGGAGGCGGTGGAACAATTGCCTATATACTAGCTCAATACAATATGGAAGTAATCGACTGTGGTATAGCACTTCACAATATGCATGCACCATGGGAAGTTGCAAGTAAAGCTGATATATATGAAGCTGTAAAATGTTATAAAGCATTTTTAAAAGA
Organism: Clostridium sp. YIM B02506; assembly: GCF_022324845.1. Classification (NCBI taxonomy): domain Bacteria; kingdom Bacillati; phylum Bacillota; class Clostridia; order Eubacteriales; family Clostridiaceae; genus Clostridium; species Clostridium sp. YIM B02506. The sequence continues at coordinate 1,593 of NZ_JAKGTG010000005.1, read as the reverse complement.
AATATAATAAAAAAGAAACCTTGGATTTTTCAAGGTTTCTTTTTTCGTGAATAAAGGACTTTCAAAGAAAATATCACTTATTAATATTATCATATTCTTTAAGTTCAAGATTAATAAAGGACTCTATCATACATGTATATACTTTTTCTACTAAATCTTCGTCAACTCCATTTTCTTTTCCTAGAAGACGTACCTTTTCGATAACTTTTTTAACTCTATCTGGAGATTGTACATCATTTTTATCTTTTTTAAATTTAGCAGCTTGATGTACATAAAAGCTTCTCTCAGCTATAAGCTGTATTATTTCTTTATCAACTTTGTCAATACTCTCTCGTACTTCATTTAAGTCAGTACATTCATTCATATCGCTACCCCCTAATATTAATATACTAATTTTAACATAATTTATAAATTTATGTAATATATACTTGACTTACATAGAAGATCGATGTAATATTAATACATAGAATTTCTATGTAAGGATGTGATAAATTTGGTGTCAAAAGATCTTATGGCTGCTTCAGCTAAACCCCTTATTCTTTCGATTTTAGCAACTAAAGAAAGTTATGGATATGAAATAATAAAATCAGTTAAGGAACTATCCAAAGATGAAATAACTTGGAAAGATGGAACCCTGTATCCAGTTCTTAAAAAGTTGTGTGAAAGTAAACTCATTGAATCAGAATGGAAGTCCATAGATGGAAGAAAGAGAAAATACTATAAGATAACAAAGCTTGGGTTAGATACGTTAGAAGAAGAAAAATCTCAGTGGAAGGTAGTAAATAATACTCTAAATAGTTTATGGGGGAATTCGGCATGTTTGAATTAGAAAAAGCATTAAATCAGTGGAAAACAAAACTATATAAAAGCAATTCTTTTTGTGAATCGGATATATTAGAGTTAGAAGAACACATGATAGATGAATTTAACTCTTTAATGAATACTACAAATTTGTCAGAAGAGGAGGCTTTTCTGGTTTCTTGTAGCCGTATTGGTTCAGTAGACTTATTAAGTGAAGAGTTTGAAAAAGTGAATCTAAGAAGTATTTGGTTTAGGAAAATATTTATGTTTTTTTGTGGTTATATTTTAATATCATTTCTACAAAAATTCATCCTTCTTTTTTCTATTATATTAACAGTGAACTTTAGCAAAATACAAATATTAAAGAATATAAAATTAGAACATTCTAATTTCATGATAAGTACATTTATAACATTAGTACTCTTAATTCTTATGTTTACTTCAAAGTTCACATTTATAACTAAATTGCACAATAAATTTAGTAAGCTGTTCTATAATAATAAATGGATATTTATTTTTTGTGTACTTATGATAGCACTGTTAAGTAGCTTTTCAAGTATTTTTTATACTCCAGCACTTCTTAATCATATTAGTATTGAAGAATACGGTAGAATATCTTATGGAAGTAACATGTTTATAGTAATATGGACAATACTAATAATTTTATCTACATCATTTTTATATCTAAAAGAACGTAATAGAGTAGTAATATAAAAAAAGGGGCTGTTGCAAAACTAAAGTAAGTTTTGCAACGGTCCATTTTTTATACAAAAAAATGTGAGTTCCGAAGAA
>NZ_JAKGTG010000059.1:0-6657 GCF_022324845.1 Clostridium sp. YIM B02506 | reverse complement strand
ATCTTATATTCCGGTAGATATCCTCTGCATAAATTATCAAATATGTTCAATGACTAACTTAATGACATTGGGTTATCCACCTATAATTCTTAATATGAGAAAATTACGAATCATAGTCATAATTAATTAATTATGATTATGATAATACAATGCCCTTTTCTATTTTATTTCCTCTTAAAAATTCTTTTACCTCAAGATGTTTTCCCCCTGGAAACTGTAATATTTCTATAATCAGAATACCGTTATTGGTGGCGACTGTAATTCCTTCATTATTTGCATCCATGATATAACCAGGTGGTTTAGTAATACTTGACTCTACTGATTTAGATTTAAATATTTTAATTGGAATATCTTTATAATAAGTATAGGCAGTTGGCCATGAGTTTATATTTTTATATGGCCAAGAACTCAATCCTCTTATTAAATTATGTATGTTAATACTACTGTCATTCCAATTAATCTTTGCCATTTGCTTGTTTAACATCTGTACATAAGAGCCCCCATCACGCTGTTGTTTTATCCCACAAATTTTACCTGTGATGATTCCATCTATTGTTTCCCCTAACAGTTCAGCACCATTTATTTTTAATAATTCGTACAATTCTCCTGCTGTCATAGATTCAGATATGTCAAACTCACTTCTCATAAGCATATCTCCCGTATCTATACCAGTATCCATTAATATAGTTGTATTTCCAGTCCTTATTTCCCCATTTATTAAACTCCAATTTATTGGTGATGACCCTCTGTACATTGGGAGGAGAGATGCATGTAGATTAATACATCCGAGTCTTGGTATATCAAGTATCTGCTGATTTATGATTTGACCATATGCTACAACAATAATAAAATCAGGTTTTATTTCTTTTAATTTATCAATGATTACGGAGTCTGTTCTTATTTTTTCTGGCTGAAAAATTGGAATTCCATTCTCTATTCCTACCTCTTTGATTGGTGAAATTGTTACCTTTTTCCCTCTTCCACTTGGTTTATCAGGTTGAGTTATAATCGCACTTACATTATATTTTTCTATCATCTTCTTCAATGAAGGAACTGCAAAATCAGGAGTTCCCATAAAAACTATTTTCATTATTGATACCTCCCTTTGATACTACAAAACATATTTTGTAGTTATTCATATGTAACTATATTTTCTATCTCATTTTTAAGATTATTTAATTTCTCTTCAAAAAACGTAGGGTATTCTCTATAATCACTTAAATTATTGATAGGTATCCAGTATATATTCTCTTTAATCCCTTGGGGATTATAACTATTGCTATCTAATTCACGTGTTCCTCTTGATTTCATCAGATTTCCGTATTACTAACGTTTTGTGTCTATTCTATAAAAGAAGTACACCTATCCCCGTCTATATATAAATCAACCTGAAAAGTTTTAAAAATTAACACACAATACCTTTCACTTCCACTACGTTCCAATCTTTTTATATAATCATTAGGTAGACTTTTTTTCTTTATATACTCACTTTCATGAATCTCCATATTTCCCTTAAGTAAAACCATATCATCTTCTGTATGAACTTCTATACAGCATTTATTACTTATATTTAGTAGTTTTACTTTATTTGAGTCTTTCTTAGTAATAAAAATAACCTTATCTAAGTTTACTGAAACTACCTTCTCCATTGGGTAAATTTTAGGATAACCATCTTCGTCTACCATTGATAATGCAAGTGTATTACTTTTGTTTAACAAGTTAACTGCTTTTTCATACATTTCTCTTTCTACCACTATTCTTCTCCCCATCTCTTAAACCCATCAACCTCAATATCAAATTTATCTAAAATCTTAGCTACAATATGATGGTTCATATCTTCTATGCTTTCTGGTTTATTATAATAAGTAACCATTGGTGGAATTATGTAGGCTCCTAGTTCTGATAAAGTCAGCATATTTCTTAGGTGTATTGTGCTAAGCGGGGTTTCTCTAGCTGCTAATATAAGTTTTCTTTTTTCTTTTATTGTTACGTCTGCTGCTCTAAGAAGTAGATTGTCTGAATATCCTGATGCAACTCCAGCAAGAGTTTTCATGCTGCATGGAAGTATTATCATTCCTTCTGTTTTAAAAGTTCCGCTTGCTATGCTTGCTCCAATATCGCTTATTGAATATACCTTGTCTGCAAGCGCTCCTACTTCTTCAACCTTATATGTAGTTTCTTGTAATATGGTTTCTTCTGCTCCTCTTGATATAACAAGATGGGTTTCCCATTCTGGATTTTCTCTTAAAGCCTTTAAAAGTTCTATGCCAAGTATTGCACCACTGGCTCCACTCATTCCAACTACTAATCTTTTCTTTTTATTATCCATTGTTTTCATCCTTACTGAATCATTTTTATCAATTGTTTTGTTAGTTCTTTTAATAAATCTATAGTAACATGTATCTCTTCTTTTGTAATGTTATCTATGTGAATTCCACAGGTTATAACTATGTTTTTATTAAGCTTTGAACAAAGTTCATGGGCCACATATCTTGCTGCTTCATCATCTTTATGGCCAGTCATATTAAGTACTGAAGTTGTTGAACTTATTACATTTTCATCTTCTAAACTTTTTCTTGGTACACTTAAGGTTACACAACCTATGTGAGGTCTATCACCACCTGATATGATTACACATAAATCTTCTCCTATTTCTATGGCTTTTAGATTTAGTTTTACCCTTCCTTTTTCAATATTTAATTCTTTCATATAATAAGTTCATCCTTTCCTAGTTCACTTTGTTACATTTAAATCTCAACCCTAAAACACTTCCAATTATCATCTATCATAATTAACTTGATGGCCCCTCCATGTTTATCTACTATCTTCTTACATATACTAAGTCCAAGCCCATTTCCATTTTTACTTGTTCTTGATTCATCACCAGATACAAAGGGATCAAATATCTTATCAATTATTTCATGTTTGATGGGCCCACCATTATCATGAACCTCAAAAATAGTTTTCTTATTTTCTTGTTTTATAACTAACTTAACTGATGTACCTTCTTTGTTATGCTTTATAACATTTACTAATAAGTTTACTACTACTCTTCTCATTTCAAGCTTATCAATTACACCTGTTATATCATTTTCATCTGTTATTATATCAAGGTACATGTTGGCTTTCTCAAACTCATTAAAATACTCAGCAGCTATTTCTAATATAAATTCTTTAAAGTCTACTTTTTCTAAGTTTAACTTGTATTCTTCATTGGACATCTTAGTGTAAATCATAAGTAAATCTATAAGTTCGCTCATGTTATCAGCTTTTCTAAAAATGGTGTTTAGATATTCTTCTTGTTTTTCATGACTGTCTATCAAATTATCAAGAAGGGCCCTAGTATAACCTTTAATTGTTGTTATAGGGGTTCTTAGATCATGAGCTATGCTGCTAAATAGTTGTTGTCTTTCTTTTTCAAGGTTTTCTCTTTCTTTTTTTACTTTTTCTAATTCATAAACCATGAAATTAAAGGCTTCTTCAATTTCTTTATACTCATATTCACCATTAAGGGTTAATCTACTTGAATAATCTCCTGATGTTATTTTCTCAAGTCCATCAACTAGGTCCTTGTTAGGTTTTGCTACATGTTTTTGTATACTTTTGCTATAACTAATTAGGCCCATCAAGAACACAACAGCTACCCCAAAGAGAAAAAACAAAGTTAATTTAAGCATATCATATTTTGTTTCCCCTCCTGGGTTCATAATTGTATACTTTATTCTTAGCTTTTCAACTGGAATTTTAACAAGACAAGTATAATCTTTACCATCTTTTTCAAATACAGTTGCAGAAGCATAATATTCCTGTTTATCTTTTTTAAAACTTACTTCTATTACCCCAGCTATTTTGTAGGGCTGATTTTCTGTTATCCTATTTATGGATGATAATTTTAACAACTCTCCTTGAGTGTAGTGATGCACCTCTTCTTGCACCTTTCCTTTTCTGTATATCACATCATTATTATCATCTAATATTTCTATCCATCCATCTAAGTTTTCTAATGAATTAGTATCAATATTTTCATAGTCAACTTTCACTAATTTTTCTGCACTAATTCCATCTAAAAGATTATCTATAGAGTTTTTACTAAGAATACTTATAAGAGCATATAAAATCAAAACTCCTAACAAGAGTCTAAAGGAGAATATAAAGTATTTTTTAATTACAAACTGACTTATTGTTTTCTTTTTCATACTTAAGGAAGCATCATTTTATATCCTAAACCTCTTATAGTTTTAATATATGCTTCTCCCTCTCTTTCTCCTAGTTTTTCTCTTATTTTGCTTATATAAACCATGATGTTATTATCATCTACAATGTAGGAATCTTCCCAAGCAGCTTCATATATCTGCTTTTTAGTAAATACTCTGCCTGGGCTTTCCATAAATAGTTTTAGTATTTTAAACTCTATGGAAGTTAATTCAATGAGCTTATCATTTTTAAAAAGAATACACTGTGAAGTATCAAGCGTTAAATCTCTCACGTTTAAGGTTTTATAGGTTTCACCAGAACCTAAATTATAATATCTTCTTATATTAGCCTGCACTCTAGCCACTACTTCTAAAGGGTCAAAGGGCTTAGTTATATAATCATCTGCACCTATTCCTAGACCCAACACTTTATCTGAACTTTCTCCTTTAGCTGATAAAATCATTATAGGCATATTGCTTTTATTTCTTATTTTCTTTATTAACTCATACCCATTTATGCGAGGCATCATTATATCAATTATTGCTAAATCTATCTTTTCTTTTTCAAGAGTTTCCCATGCTTCATGTCCATCTTTAGATGTATAAACCTTAAAGCCATCCTTTTCTAGATACAAACTTAAGAAGTCCATTATTTCTTTTTCATCATCTGCAAGTAATATACTGTACATCAAAATTATCACCTCTTGTTAAATATAACCTATTAATATGATATCATTGTACAGCTATTAAATCATCTTATATCAACTTTTTTGAATCTCACTATTCCTAAAAAGACTACACAAGCTATCAGCAAAAATGAACCTAAAAATCCTTTAATAAATAAAGTATTAGTAAAGTCATTAAACAAGAAATCAAGCCTTTCACTAAAAAATGAAGTGTATTTCATAAACTTTAAATTTTCTAATCCAGAAAGATATTTACCTACATACATCACAACTAAGGTAATGATAAAAGTCATAAACATGTTCATATTCACTCCTATTGCATAAGTTATAGTAACTAAAAATATAGACGTTATAACTGTGCTTAAAATTGAAAATATCAAAGCTTTTTCTGACATTGTACCAATAAAAGTACCTGTGCCTAAGTCAGAACTTGATATAAACATATAATAACCAGCTGTTGAAACTAAGAAAAGCAAACCTATTGATATAACTATCATAGTAATCATGGAAAGTAGTTTCCCAAAAATGATTTTTTCTCTTTTTCCAACTCTTAAAACCATCATCTTAATCTGTCCTTCATGAACCTCTCCTGAAAACTGAAATGATGATAACAAGATAATAAGGATTCCTATAATACCAAGGCCAGATAGAAAACTCCAAATCACTCCAAAAAAGTCTAAACATGAATATGCAGTTACTAAAGCTTCTTCACTTGTTATCTTAACTGCCCCACTTTTATAGCCAAGTATTATAAGAAGTGCTAACAAAGAAGGAATAACTAAAATCAAACTGTTTTTTCTCTTAAACATCTTATATATTTCCATTTTATATACTTCAAATATTCTCATAACTTCCACCTACCTTATTAAATCTAATAATGATATATTGTTGTTTTTGATATTTTCATAGCTGTCATCATAGTTTATATATCCATCTTTTAAAACTATGATATCCTCTGCTAAATCTTCAACCTCATCTAACTGATGACTTGAAAATATAACTGATGTTTTCTTTTCTTTTATGATGTTTTTCAGAAAATCCTTCATGTCACATATTCCAGCAGGATCTAATCCAACAAAAGGTTCATCTAAAATCAAAAGTTCTGGTTCAGCTATAAAAGCCTGAGCTAATGCAAGTCTTTGCTTCATTCCAAAGGAAAAGTTCTTAACCTTCTTGTTTTTATCTTTAGATAAATCAACAAGAGCTAAAAGTTCTTCTATCTTACTTTTGATGTTTTTCATATAAAAATCCTTAGTTATCATCATGGAAAGTTTTAAATTATCATAGGCAGTTAAGTCTCCAAAAAATGTTACATCAACTAAAGAACCTATTTTCTTTTTTACCCCCTCATCTTCATGGTTAATTTGATGGTTCATAAATAATATCTCACCCTCATATAGAGCATTTAGTCCCAAGATGCATTTGAGTAATGTTGTTTTACCTGCTCCATTTCTTCCAAGAAGGCCCATTATACTTCCTTTTTTCATTTCAAAACTTATATCTTTTAATACTTCTGTTTCCTTGTACCCTTTTCTTAAATGTTTAACTTCTAAAATAATATCTTTCATAAACATCCACCTTTCTCATTTCATATCTCAATCATAATTTCTAAAGCTTTCCTAGAAACATGAATAACCTTAACCTAACCTTAAAATGACAGTTCAGTTTAAAAAATGTACACTTCTATCCTGTAGACGCGCTCCCCCAATGTCGTCAACTTAGCATAGTATAAATAATAAAATCACGCATAAATAAAAAAAATTAAGCTATTTACATTA
>NZ_JAKGTG010000058.1:0-8186 GCF_022324845.1 Clostridium sp. YIM B02506 | reverse complement strand
ATTATATAGATACAGTTGGAAGAAATAAAAATGCGATAACAAAATATATACAAAATCAGTTACAAGAAGATCAGTTAGCAGAGCAAATAAGTATGTAGCAAGTGGGACTCTTCGAGCCCCACTAAGCCCCCCGGGCAAAGACTAGCTGTCACTTGATAGCTAGTTTTTTTGCGCCTAAATATCTATTTAACGACATAAAACAATATGGACTTAATGTTTAATAAATTAATATAATGGTATATAATATTATTATATTAATTTATTAGTTAGGGTGATATTTATGATTAGTATAGATGATATAACAGAAGAACAGCTATATTTTGCTATATATTGTATAACAGCATTAAGTCGTAATTTAAATATAATGCCATCGGATGTATACAATTTACTTACTGAAAAAACGAGAATATTAGATGAGTATATTATAAAATATTACGATACACTCCATACTCAAGGGGAGGATTATATAGTAGGAGAAATCGTTAATTTGTTAAAAAGCAAGGGGATTAAGATATGATAATATACCATGGTTCAAATATAATAATAAAGGAGCCTAAAGTAATAAAGTCTAATAGAGCTTTAGATTTTGGTATCGGGTTTTATGGTACAACATTTAAGGAACAAGCTGAAAAATGGGCTACTAGAAAATGTACAAATTTTAATGGAGAAATAGAGGGAACCCCAATTGTATCAATATATGAATTGAATATGAGCCTTGCTAGTGAGAGATTTAAAATTTATGAATATGATGGTGTAACTAAAGAATGGCTAGAATTTATTTTAAGTAATAGAAAAGATATTAATTCAAAGTCACCATATGATATTACTATTGGGGAAGTTGCTGATGATCAGGTATTTGCAACAATAAATCTTTTAGAAAGAGGTTGGATAGAAAAAGATGCCGCAATTAAAAGATTAAAATTTAAATCAGCAAACAACCAAGTCTGTATCAATAATCAGCAGGTAATTATAGAATGTTTAAAATTTATTGGAATGGAGGAAGTAAAATAATATGAAAATGAATGAGTTTGATGAAATATTAGTAATGCTTATAGATGATGTAGTATTAAATATTAGCAAATTAAAATCAATAAATAAATATGAAGCAATGAAATTATTTTACTCATCACCAATAAGTAAAATGATTTATAGAAAAGAAACAGGCTTATTTACACAAAGTGCTGCAAATATAGCATATAGATGTATAACTAAGATGCAGTAGCAACTTCACTCGAATAAGTTCTCCCTCGGAAAAATCCTTGGGCGCAGACTAGCTGTCATTTGGCAGCTGTTTTTTTACGTCTAAATATCTATTTAACGTAAGCGATAAACTACTAGGTGTACAAAAAAATCAACGACCATTCTCATGAGAGTAGTCGTTGATTTATACTTAAAAGTAGTTGACAATCTACAGTTAAGTAATATCTAAAAGTTAGTTTTAACTTAAGTATTTTTAATAGTCTCAGACTTAGATAAATATTTTATAATTGGTTTTAATATTGGATTTATAATTATATTGTCTATTATAAAGGCAAATATAAATGAAAATACAAAAGCTAAAGATATTGTAACAAATATACCAATGACTGGATTAATCCACATACCGTTGATACCTAGCTTATCATTTAAAACATATGAAAGCGTAAAGGCATGAATAAGGTAAATAGAGTATGAGTATTTATTTGACAATGAAATAACCCAGTATATAGGACCATTTTGAGGAAAACGGTGACTACTTTGCTTGAAAAACAAAAATACTGACGCAGTCATAAGCACCATAGTTGGAGATAAATCAAATAAGTTATTTGAAAAGCTAGGGATATAACGAATAATTATAATGGTAAAAATGAATGATATAACCCCTAATCTATAAACAGCTTTATTAAACTTTTCTCCCAGATCTCTTGTTAACATATATCCCGATATAAAATACATAACCCAATTGTCAAATACATAATTAGTAAGTCCTAAATTAACTCCTGTTACTGGGAGATAAATTGAAATACATCTAAGTATCAATATTACAATCATCAAATTAATGAGAATTTTGTTAGACAGGCCTTGAAGCATAGCTTTTAAAAAAGGTGCTACAACGTATAGACCTAGGAGCGTATATACAAACCATAGATGATAAAATACCGGCCCTTTCAATATATCTAGTAGAGAGTGTACTAAATTACTTAAACTAAATAAACTCCACTTATAATTAAAAATAAATAAATAGAAAAATGAATAGGCTATGAATGGAATAGCGACCTTAGAAAAACGTTTTACATAAAATTGAAAAAGGCTCTCTTCCTTTCCATTTAATAATAAAGCTCCACTCATCATAAAAAATATAGGAAGTCCTATTCTTACTAAAATTTGTAGTATTGTAGAATACCACCATTGAATGCTAAAATGTTTTGAAGTTTGAGCCACTATGTCTGAAGCATGTATCCCTATTATACATATTACAGAAATAAAACGAAGGTAATCGATATAATACCATCTACTATTTTTCATTATTTATCCCCTCTTTTTTTAATATAATATTTTATTTTTATACTATAAAATTGTTTAGCGAAAGTATTATAGCACCTTTAATTAGCTAAGTAAATATGGGGAATTAAATATAATTTTCCTCAAGTAAGTTGTCATAAAAAAAATAAAAGTATATGTACTGACACTTAACAGCACATATACTTTTTTAAGGAGTTATTATATATAAATTTTAATTAATTATTTACCCAAAATATCATATTTTAATATACTATCAGACAACTGAAGTTTCTGAAGTCCTTCTTCTATTACATCACTTATAGAATCTTTTGGGACTTACTATCCCTACTAGCTACCATTTTTTTATTAATAGCGAAAATTCCTGTTATTAAAATAGCTAAAGCTAGAGGAATAACTGTATAAACATTTGATCTATTAGAATCCTTTTTGTTTCTTTTTAAATTTTAAAAACAGAGTCCATATTAAGATAAGTGAAGCTACGACGCATAAATATATATAAAACTTATTTCCCTTATAAGGAAATACCTGCTTAAATAATTATTTTCACATAATTGCGATGCACATAATGTTTAATGGATAGTTGATTTGGTATATAATATAAGTATTAAAAGAGTGTTATAAATAAGAAGTCTATTAAAAGGGAGAGATATAGATGCCATTACCTATAAATATACAACAACTTTTTGATGGAACAACTGTTGAGTGGGAAAGAATAGAGTTTAAAGCAGGATGGAATCCTAATGAAGTAATGCATACCATATCAGCTTTTGCAAATGATATAAATAATTGGGGTGGGGGATATATAATTATAGGTGTTGAAGATATTAATGGGAGACCCGTATTACCGCCAAAAGGAATAGATATAGAGAATATAGATGATATACAAAAGAAGTTACTTAATTTCTGTAATTTATTAAAACCAACATATTTTCCAATAGTTGAACCCATACTGTATATGGGAAAACATTTGCTTATTATATGGGCTCCTGGAGGTCAAAATAGACCATATAAGTGTCCCAAAGATGTATTTGCAAAGCAAAAAGACTATAAGTTTTATCTAAGAAGATTTGCAAATACTATACCTGCAAAAGATGAAGATGAGAAAGAACTTTATAATTTAGCAGGGAAAATACCATTTGATGATAGAATAAGTCTTAAATCAGAAGTATCAGATTTAAAAATATCTTTAATAAAAGAATATTTACGTGATGTTGGTAGTGAACTTCATAATAGGGTAAATGATATTCCAACTGAAAATATTGGAAAACAAATGAATATAATTGATGGATCTAATGAATTTTTAAAACCTAAAAACATAGGAATATTAATGTTTAATGAATATCCTCAAAAATTTATTCCCATGAGCCAAATAGAATTAGTCCATTTCGAAGAAACATCTGCAGATAACGTTTTTGTAGAAAAAGTTTTTACAGGCCCAATACATGAACAAATAAAAAGTATTCTTAAATATATAGAAAATTCCGTTATAGAAGAGAAAGTAATCAAAATACCGGATAAAGCTGAGGCTATAAGAGTATTTAATTATCCATATGCAGCTATAGAGGAAGCGATAGTTAATGCTGTATATCACAGAAGTTATGAAGAAAGAAATCCAATAGAGGTCAGGATTGATAAAGAAAAAATTATTATTTTAAGTTATCCAGGTCCAGATAAATCTATTAGAAAGTCAGATATAGATAGTGGGCAAGTAATTGCTAGAAGGTATAGAAATAGAAGAATAGGCGAGTTTTTAAAAGAATTAAAGCTTACAGAAGGTAGATCAACAGGAATACCTAAAATATTAAGATCAATGAAGATAAATAATTCACCTAAACCTAAATTTGATACTGATGATGAAAGAACCTATTTTTTAGTTGAATTGCCAATAAACCAGTATTTTGATAATAAAAATACTTATGAGTATAAAATTAATACTGAGTTTAATGGTGAACTAAATAATGATCAACTAAGGGTATTAGAGTATATAAAATTATATGGAGAAATATCTACTGCTATATGTAAGAGAGAATTAAAATTTGGAAAGACAAAAAGTTTAGAACTATTTAATCAATTAATTGATTTAGGAAAGATAAAAAGGACAGGCAAAGGGCCAAAGACTAAGTATATCTTGGTTAGTGATTAATAATCGACCGCATTAATCGACCGTTTACGGTCGATTAATGCGGTCGGTAGCAAGTGGACTCACTGAGCTCCACAAAAGCCCCCCGGGCAAAAACAAGCTGTCACTTGACAGCTTGTTTTTTTCTGAAGAATTTATTTAAGGAAATTATATAAAGTAAAATTTAAACATTGTTTAATGGATATGTGATTTGGTATATAATATAAGTATTAAGATTTAATTTTATGTAATTATATTTATAGATATATTTAGCAGGCAATATAAAAAAGTTTAAAGCGTGGTGATTACTATGAAGTCTATCGAAACAGGTGAGTTTAAATTGAAAATAGATTGTTTTTTAGAAAAAGCAAAAGAATACTGTAATATAAAATTTGGTTATGTATTTGGCTCTTATTCAAGAGGTGAAGAAACTGAAAAAAGCGATATTGATTTTGCTTTTATGATAGAAGAAGGTTTAAGTAAGGTTGAAGAGGTTTTTGCTAGAGGAAATCTTATTGAGCTTGGAAAAGAGATATTTAAACTGGATATAGATGTAGTATTCTTAAATCAAGACACTCCTTTATTAAAATATGAGGTGATAAAGGACGGAACTATAATAAAAGATAATGAAGAAAGAGCAGAGTTTGAATCTTTAAGTATTCGAGAGTACTTTGACTTTAAGTATTACAGTGATTATTATGATGAGTGTATGTTAAACTATTTAAGGAAAAGCAAAGGGGAAAAGGTGAATGGTTAAGAGAGATGTGGTAATTTCCAGATTAAACAAACTCAGTGAGTATATAGGTTTCTTAAATAAGGTAAAAAGTTATTCCAAAAAAGAGTATATAGAAGATCCCTTTATCTATGGAGCTTCTGAACGTTTTTTACATTTAGCTATTGAATGTGTTTTGGATATTTCTAATCATGCTATTTCTGATATGAGATTTAGAAAGCCGAATAACAATAAAGATATATTTCAAGTATTGTTAGAAAATAAAATTATTACTGAAAAATTAAAGATAAATTTAAGTAATATGGCTGGCTTTAGAAACATACTAGTACATGATTACATAAAATTAGACAGAGAAGTTGTTTACGATATTATAATAAATAATTTAAAAGATATAGAAGATTTTATGGAAGTTATTAGTGAATATATATAAGAGAGAAGAACCCTTAAAGTAGATGTGCTGTCAAATGACAGCACGTTTTACTTAAAATATCTTATATTATTTGATTAAGTTTATATATAAATCTAAAGTATTATCAAGTTCTTCGACTACTAGCTTAATAAAATCTGTACCATCTTTAGTAGTATGCGCTTTGTCAAGAGCACTATAATATTTAATTCTATTTTCATTTCTAATAACTATAGGTGGATAACCATTCTTCATCAATTCTAAATTTAATAATAATCTAGATGTTCTTCCATTTCCATCAATAAATGGATGTATTCCAACAAATATAATATGAAGTCTAGCTGCCTTTTCAACTGGATGAATATTTTGAGTATTTTCATCGTACCATTTTATCAAGTTCTCCATTTGCTCTTTTATCAAAAAAGGCTCTGGTGGCATATGTTTTGCCCCTGCAATCATAACTTGTTGATCCCTATAGGTATAAGTTCTACTTCAGAAAAATCAACAGGCGCAGACTAGCTGTCATTTGGCAGCTAGTTTTTTTCTGGAAAATTTACTAAAGGAAATTATATAAAGTAAAATTTAAACATTGTTTATTGAAAATTGTGGCCATTTTGCTTATATTTAAACTTGAATTAACTTTACACAAATACTCATATTTAGACATATTATATTACTAAATTTAAGAATAGGAGGTAATATAAATGACTGAAAGTATATTAACACGTCTATCCTTAGAGATAGAGTATAAGGCCGGTCTAGATAAGGAAGGCAAAGATGTATTTAGAAAGTTTAGTATATCAAATATAAAAGAAGAAGCTTCTGATGATTCCATTGGAAAATTAGGTAATGCTATAGGAAGTTTATTGGATACACAAATATATAGAGTTTCTAAAGCAACTAAACATGAAATAATAACTTTTTAATAGCTATATAATCCATGATTAAAGGCATGCTGTCATTTTGATATTATGCCTTTTTTCTTATTTTCCAGTATTTGCTACACATATATATATTATTCGACATAGTATAGTAGTAAATTTAACAATAAAGGAGGCGATCTTATGGATTACTCTCAGCTTGAAGAGCTTGTTGAGCTATCTAAAAAAGGAGATAAAAAAGCAAGAGAAAAATTAGTTGAAAAAACTCTAAATAAAATCGGAAGTATAATTAAGAAATATAATATTTATCCTTATAGTAATGATGATATGATAAATGAGGCTTATAAGGTAATCTTTGAAAATATAGATTATTATGATCATGGTATGGGTAACTTCCTCCCCTTTATGGAATTATGTATAAATAGACATTTCTTCAATCTACTAAGAAAAGCTGTAAATGGAAAGTTAAAAGATGGAGTTAAAACCTTAATAATAGATGAAAAATTTGAAAATATTCTTTTCTATAAAATGAAATGTTTCGACGGAAAAATTATTAAAGATGATAGAATTGATTTTTTAAGCCTAGCTTTTAGAACAATTTTAACTAAGGAAGAACAGGAAATATTATACTATAAATATTTTCTGAAAAAAACATTAAAAGAGTATGCTGAAAATAATGGATTATCTTATAGTACAATAAAAAGAATCAAAAAGAGAGCTTTAATTAAATTAAAAAAATTTATTGAGAAAGAATTAAACCTATAGGTTTTTAAAATAGAACTCAGCTATAAGCAAATGTTTATAGCTGAGCTTTTTTAGTTTATATTTTAAAGGTCTACTTGGATGTCATAAAGAGTTGATCTTTTTTCATTAAGCTTAGCAGAATGAAAAGCTACTAAATCATAGCCTTTTTTTGTAAGCAGGATATTTTCTCTTAAGATTACAACAACTGCTTCAGATATCTCTTCATTTGTTAAATCATTTCTAACATCGGCAATAGTCAAATTAACTTTCTCACCACTTTTGGTTAAAAAAGTTAGTACAAGGCTATATTCCATTTCATTACCCCCAATCTTTAATTATTTTTGTTTGAGTTATTAAGAACCTGAAATATCAGAAGTTAATACTTTTGAATAGCCGCCTATTTCAGGAGCTAGTAGTGTTGAAAGTGCTTCAGCAAGAGCATAAATACTTTCCTTGGAAGCTGTAACTTTCACATTGTTTATAGTCTTTTTCTTATATTTTTGAGCTCCAGATTCAGTTAAACCATTTTTGAGCTTTATTATTAAAGAAAGAGAAAGAGGAGTTTCAGTTACTACCATAGGAAATCACCTCCTTTACTTTTTATTTTGTACAATATATAAATTACCGCGAAAATGAAAAGGGCTCATATTTATAAAAATTATTTTTAAATAAACATAGATTTTTTTTTGAAAGAAATATTGACAATAAATCGTAGAAAAATTAAAATGCCCTATTGAAGAATTGAAGAATTGAAGAATTGAAGAATTGAAGAATTGAAGAATTGAAGAATTGAAGAATTGA
>NZ_JAKGTG010000057.1:0-10077 GCF_022324845.1 Clostridium sp. YIM B02506 | reverse complement strand
ATCTTATATTCCGGTAGATATCCTCTGCATAAATTATCAAATATGTTCAATGACTAACTTAATGACATTGCTTTTTAGAGTACTCATTTCATTTAATGACTTTTATTTTAATTTCCTAATACATCTCCTTATAGAATTTGGTAACATAATATCAATTTCATGTTCAGAAAAAGTTTGCTCTTCATCATTTTTCAAGGACTTTTGAGCTTCTGCATAACTTTTTCCATCTGTTCTTGGAGAATTAGAGTATACTTTTGCAGTCCTTTCTTGTAGTTCATCTCTCTTTTTCATTATAGATTCTACTTCTAAAATTTCAAAGTCAGTTAATAAAGAAACATATTCTTCTCTAATTTTCCATAACTCATCTGATGCTACTTTATGTTCTTGGGCAGTTTCTATTAAGTTAAAATTTTTTACATATGAATTTAATATTAGTAGTATAAGGGAGACTATTGCTCCTACGATACTTGCTATTTTATCTTTTGAAAAAATAGCAACAATAAATCCACTTGTTGTAACTGCCGATAAACTAATTTGCCACAACTTTATCTTATCATTAGTTTTTAGCACCCTACTGATAATTTTGTCATGACACGTTTGTGTATATGTAACTCTGCCATATGCTTCTCTTATTTGAGACTCCAATTTATAACCTTGACTATTCGGGGAATTTCGTTCCATATATATCTCTCCATTTTTGCTTCGCAGAATACGATTTTTTATTATTTTCATAAGATATGGCAGCTACAGCATTATCATATGCTATTTTGGCCTTTGATTGAAAATTTCCCAATTTCCAAACATAACGGTTACTTCCCGGTGCCAACCAATAGTTTTTAGATGTATCAATGTTTTTAAGATATTCAAAAAAATCTCTACTCATATAGTCATAGTATAAAAATGACTTATCTTTATATTGCCATTCTGTAATAAATTTATAAGCCAATGTATCTATTAAAATACCACTCATGGAGACATTACATTTAACTTTCCAAGCCCTAGCCATTCTACAAAGACGTTTTAAATTTTTATTGGTATCACTATTCCTAGTATTCATTGCAGATATTTCTTTTCTTGGGTCTGTAGTTTTCCAAACTCCACCATTATTAGTATCAGGATAAGTATAGCTATCATCTTTATTGATAAATGCTGGAACGATTTCAAAATTTATTCCATCAGTAAAGTTTATTCCTATAACCTGTCCATCACCTTTAACATAAGATGTACTATATGTTTTTTGTAAAACACCTTTTACTTCTTGTAAAAGAGCTGATTGCCCATTACCTCTATATCCATTAAATTGAGCATATGTTTCATAAGGTAATTGAACAATCATATCAATATCACTTGTAAATATTTCAGTACCTCTACCATAAGAACCAACATATAAACTATACGCTGTTTCAGATGAGCTATTTCTATAATCAAGATTAATTCTCTTAGTAATTTGATGATACCTTGCTTGAATTGTAGATACTGTATAAGAACTCATTCTTAAATTAGAACAAAATGTTGAAAAATAATCACTTACTGACATACTATCCCCCCTCCAAATTTAATTATATATAACCATTTTATCCAATACTATACAGTATGTCAATTTACCAATAATGTTGGCTTTTTCAGAAATATTCCTGTAAAACTACAATTATTTACTTGTATCACTTCACTCTATATCAACTACCACAAAAGCATTGTTATAGGCTTTGCTGCCTTTGTTTCTGCTCTTATCACCATTACCTATGAAATAAATCAATTAAAAAGCTGACTAAAATAAAGGCGCTTTAAGTTCTATTCGTTGTACCAACATAGTAATCTCTATATGTGTTTTATTAGATAAAATCTATACGATAATTTCATTTTCAAGCTTTCTCCCCCACCTCAAACCCCTGATTACTTGCAATTTGATGTAGAGGACTTATACATTCTCTTAACTTTCTATCAAACTCTTCTTTACCATTATATTGAACCAAATTATACGGTTCATTTATCCTTAATCCTTCAACATAACTTTCCAAATCCTTGTCCATTTTACTTTCACAAAGATATGAGAAGGCTTTATACTGAATATCACAAAAGTCTTCTATATAGTCCTTAAGTGTAAGAAGTTTATCACTTTTCTTACTGTTGATATTTTTAAAGGTAGGCACTAAGTTCCACATCTCATCATGTAGCACAAAACTCCAAGGAATAAAATGATCTATGCTCAGCACTCCATAAATCTTATAGTTTCCACTCGTAAATTCCTTTTTTGTATAAATATCATTTATACCCTTAGCTACAATTACTTGATTCCAAAGCTTTGTGGCTTTTTTTAGATTTCTACTTCTAGGAGCTTCTAGTTTAAAGGCTATCGCAGGAACATTAGGGTTTCTTTTTTGTAGAAATTCTATTAACTTAAAATATATCCAATATTTTATTACTCCATAGTTTTCTTTTAAGTAATCCTCCCATCCATCATTTATAGTTATTTTGTTTTTGGTCTTTTTAACAATTTTATAAAGGCATGTACTACTCTCCAAAGATAACTTAGCTACGTTATTATTTTTGAAGTTACCTTTTTGTCCCTTTACTTCTTCACTGAAAAAAGGAGCTAATAATCTATATGGAACGTTTAATGTTATTTCATACATCATTTTCTTAAGCACTGAATCCTCAGATGTATAAATGAAATCTAATAATTTCTTCTCATCACAATTATCTGAAATATTATATTTTAGCGCTATATAATTAACTATCCTCTTTAAATTATCAGAATAACCAAAATTTAATTTATATTTTATAATTGGGTACCAAGCATAAGTAATCATTCTAGAGATTAGTCTATTAAATTCAATTTCAGTATTTCCTTCACTAACTTCATCTAATATTCCAAGTAGCCAATACATTTTATAACTAGCTGACTTCTCATCCAGCAGATTCGAAAATATTCTAAAATCTACTTTACTACTCTTAGGAACTATCTCCTTAATATTAATTCCTCCAATAGATACATCTGTTATATTATTCATAAGTTTTTTGGAGAACTATACCCTCATTAAATCCTCCTCTTTCCCCTTTCTTGTCTTCCCTCTTCTTTAAAAGCTCTTCTTCAGTAAATCCTAAATTATTAGCTAGTCCAAATAAAACTTCCATAACATCAGCAAGTTCTTCAATGTTTTTATCTTCTTTAAACTCTAAAACTTCTTCATCAAGCTTTTTTATAAGTAAATCTAATCTCTCTTCTTTGTCTGCAACTATATAATCACAATTACTTCCTGACTTTTTTATTACCTCTGGTATTTTATCTCTAACTAACTTGTTATATGTTTTCATATATCCTCCAATATTTCACACACTCTCACCCATATGACTACAATTCTCTTCTAATAATATCCAAATTTAAGCTTGTTCCATTCACTTCCTTATGTTGCTATTATATAACATTATTTACATCTAATTCAACGAAATCCTACAAAATTCAACTCTTTCATATCATTATAAAATCAAAAAGGATTATTGATATCTTTACCTGATATCAATAATCCTTTGGTGTAATCTTCTATTTCATTTTTTACCATATAGTTAATGATCTAAACTGAAAATTATTTTAGTAAGAAAACTAATTACCACAATTTACCCCTATGTCAACTTAGCAAATTATGGTACACTTATTAGGTAAATTTCTTAATCCGTAGTGGATGGCTACGGGGGTTTTGAACGTTTTCTCCTCCTGGGTTATTGGTGAACTATTTCACTATAGCTAGGGGGTGGTATTGGATATGTTTGATACTTTTATAAAGTGTATATCAATTATTTATGTAATTAGATTAATTCTAAAACATAACATTTTTATACATCATTTAAAAATTAAGATTAAATTTCTTGGTCTTGATATAGAAGTTAAAGGCAAAGAAAAAAGTGCCCCATCCCACAAAGATTAGCACTTTTTCTTCTAAATACATTTAGTTAAATCCAATAGCCCTAAAACAAAATAAATGTTCTAAGGATACTTAGTGTTAGCGCACTAAGTATTTCTTATTTATATTATATCAAATTTTTATAAAAAATAAACATTTAATTTTTCTTTTATTCGCTTTACAATATTATTAGAGGTGAATCACATGAAAAAATTAGTAAAAGTTGTTGGCGCAATTATTGAGAATGAAAATAGTGAAATTCTTTGTGCTCTTCGTTCTCCAGATATGTCCCTTCCGAACCTATGGGAGTTTCCTGGTGGAAAGTTAGAGGCTGGAGAAAGCTATAAAGAAGCAATCGAGAGAGAAATTATGGAGGAATTAGGCTGCTCTGTTAGATTTATTGATATATTTAATGATAATACTCATGAATATGATGCTTTCATTGTAAATCTTGTTACTGTTAAGTGTATATTAGTTTCTGGTACTCCTACTGCTAGTGAGCATTCTAAACTTATATGGCTTAAGAGGGAAAATCTTAATTCATTAAAGTGGGCTCCTGCTGATATCCCAGCCGTAGAAGAACTAATTGAAGAAAAATAAAAATAGGCTGTTTAAAAGTTATTTTTTACTCTTAAACAGCTCATTTCTTTATTTCTATACCTTTTTTATAAACTCCGTGTATATATCTACTGGCATTAAATTTTGTAGTTTTAACTTTACCGTTATAGGTTTCTCTCCTTCAAATTCTACTACATTGCCTTTGCCTATATAAATATATGGTTCAGTTACTCCATCTATCTCTTTATATTTTCTAACAAATATGTGTAGATTAATTCCTCTTTCTTTATTAAAAATTATGTTTTTTCCTCTCTCTGAGGTTTGTGCTGTACTATTTGGTGTTTGCCATTGAAAGTAATTTCTATCTATAAACTTATCCTTATAATTTATACTTTCTTTTATATCCCCTTCTTTATGCAAATCTATAAATAGGAAATATTCATTACCATTTACTAAGAGACCACTTCCTCTAAAAGAACTATGTATTTTTGTATAATTGGATAGTACTGCAGTTTCAGCCATTTGATATTGTTCATACAACTTGAAAAATGGACTTCCATAATAACTACTTCCAAAGTTTTTTTCATAGATTGTTATTCCGTAATTAATAACATCCTCAATATATGTTCTGTATTTTTTGTCATGAACTATCTTTTTAAAATCCCAAGTTGCACTCAACACACCATCTTTATATTCAAAAGAGCGTATATAATTTTTAAGCTGTCCTGAATCATAGAAATCTTGATTTAAACATCTTAATGCATGCTGAACATCTTCATCATTTACATGGTTTAAGTATTTTAGTATCTCTGTTTTAGCTTCATGAAAAGCTATTTGTTCATGCTTAAGTAAATATTTAATTATTGCGAACTCATATATTCTTTTTATAGGCAATTTATCTGTAAATTCTTTAAGCATCTTAAAAAACACTTGGTTTTCTAATAACTTATTTAACTCCTCATCTTTCTCCATTTTAGCTACAAAACTTAAATATGTTTTTTCCTTACTTAAGAATTTTAATGGGTTAGGTGCTCCATCATACTTCTCATAATCCATCATTTTATAAGGAACTTTTCTTTTATTCAAATTTTTAAATTCATTATATTCTTCTTTTAAGTACTTCATAGCATTAAAATTTTCACTACTTAATTGTTTTAATATTCTTTCCTGAGAAATCCTATCCATTTGTATATTTGTACAGCCTGGAATGTTCGCAAACTCTGTTGCTACTGATACCTTTAAACTGTCTTTATCGTAATATCTTGATCCATTCAATGCTAACGCTATAAGAAATGCTTTATTATGATTCCCTATAAAGTCTAATACAGTTAAAAATGTTTTATCCTCGTGTTTTCTAAGACCTCTTCCTAGCTGTTGAATAAAGATAATTGGTGAATTGGTAGGTCTTAGCATAAATACTGTATTTATAGATGGTATGTCTACCCCTTCATTAAAAATATCTACTGTGAAGATTACTTCTAATTCATCTTCATCACTTTCAAGTCTCCTTATAGCTTCTTGTCTTTTTTCTTGTGAATCTTCTCCAGATAGTGCAATACTATTTATTCCTCTCTTTAGGAATTCAAGGTGCATATATTTTGCATGTTCTATATCCACGCAAAACCCCAATGCTTTTCTTTTTAAACCATCATGTCCATAAAAATTCATCTTATCTATTATAAAGTCCACTCTTTTATTTATTTGAAGCCTTTTTGATATTTCCGAAACATCTTCACTTTTCAAATCACTTAAGTCTATTTCCTCAATATCTGTAATTCCAAAGTAATGAAATGGTATTATAAGCTCATGTTCTAAGGCTTCTCTTAACCTAATCTCAAGAGCTATATTATTATCATAAATATCGAATATATCCTCTGTGTCTCCTCTCTCTGGAGTTGCAGTCATACCTAATAAAAACTTAGGTTTAAAATAATTCAAAATTTTTTGATATGTTGGACTAGCTGAATGGTGTGCTTCATCTATTACAATATAATCAAATTCCTCTTCACTAAATTCTTCTAAACAATTTTTCATAGATTGATTAGTTGAAAATATGTATTTTGCATTATAGTCTTTTCTTCCACCAGTTATTAGTCCTGTAGTGATATTTTTATTTTTTGCTAATCTTTTAAAAGTTTTTTCTGCTGATCTTAATATTTCTTCTCTATGTGCTATAAATAATAACTTTCTAGGATTAAAATTAATAGCATCAAAAGCTGACATATAGGTTTTTCCTGTACCAGTTGAAGCTATTGCTATAGCTTTACTTTCCCCAGACAATCTCAATCTATTTAAGTTCTCTAATGCTTTTTTCTGCATATAGTTAGGTTTGACTAATTCGTAATGGCTAAATTCTGCTACTTCTCTTTTTTCTGTCTTTTTTAGAGTCTTTATAAAATTTCTATAACTTTCTAAAAATTCCTCTGTTACTTCTGAAGTGTTTGACCATAGTCCTAAGTATTCACTTATAACCTCTTTAACGAAACTATCTTCCTTTTTTGAAATCACTCTAACATTCCACTCTATATTACTTTTTAGTGCTCTTTGCGTTATATTGGACGAACCAATAATTATTTTGTATTCATCTTTATTCTCAAATATATAGGCCTTAGTATGAAATCCAAGTTCTTTAGTAGCTACAAAAATCTTTAGATCTATATTTGAAAACTTCGTAATTCTTTCAAGTGCTTTTGGCTCTGTGAAATTTAGATAGGTTGATGTTAAAATACTTCCCTGAACCCCTCTATCCTCAAGCTCTTTAAATGTATCTAACAGTAACTGAAGTCCACTGAAATTAACAAAAGCGACACTAAAATAAAATCTTTCGCATTCATTTAAACATCTCTTTAGCTCATTTAATAGATTCCCACTTTCAGAATTGACTATTAGCTTATTACTAACTAAATATTGAGTTTCTTCAATCTCTTTATTATTAATACTATTTAAATCAATTTCCTTTTCTTTAATAATATTATTATCAATCATATATCAGTTTTTTTCTCCATTTCCCTCATAAATAATTCATTATAGTTATTGAATAAGACTCATTACATACCCTTCGTCAATCTCTTTAAAAGTAATATTGTTTTTCATTACTTCTAATCTATAACTTAAATACTTCTGCAATTCCTTATCCTCACAAAATATATAACAACCCTTCATGCCTCTTGTCATTAATACCTTATACGTATTTTTAATTATTTCTTCTGATCTTTCTAGTGCTTCATTTCTATTTTCCTTATAAAGTTTCTTTATTCCACTTAAACTTTTATCTGTTTTTGCTCTTGCTGCAAAGTCTGTAATTATTTTTCCATTCTCATATCTCATGTCATTTCCTATAATTACGCCAACATAATCAAATTCTAATCCTTGACAAGTATGAATGCATCCTACCTCATTAACTGAATCTTTTCCAATAGCCCAAGGTTCTTGTGAATTTAAATTCCACTTCATTTTAAAATCCCACTCCGGAATTACTATATCGTATAGCCCTTTATTGTTATTCCCCTTGGTTACCCACTCCCAACAATAACCTGCTAAAAGCCTAGACTTGTTATTAGTCTTATTTTTTTCCTCAATAATTTCTTTAAGTTCATTTGGATTTTCAACAACTTTAATATCATAATCAAAATTGAAACCATCAAAATTTGCTGTATCATTTATTTCTAAAACATCATTTAACCAATTTAAGTATCCATCAGAACCATTACATCTAAACTGAGAAGTAAGCTTTTTTGTTATAACCTTAGCGTTTTCTAAATCTGCAAATCTCCTAATTTCATCAACTGAGCCTATATCACTCAGCGTAACTCTTTGCTCTTCATCAATAAAAAATACTGCTACCTTTGAAGCTTTAATTATCTCCTTTATCTGATTTTCTCCTTTATTTTTGAAAAGTCCTGATTTTTCATTTAATCTATGAGCTTCATCAACCAGTAATACATCTATCTCATTGTTCTGTGACTCATAATAAGACCCTGATCCTTTAAATAAACTTCCTATGTATTTCTGCTTGTATTTTCCTTTAAGTTTTGTGGAATATACAGATCTTGGAGCCGAATTTTTAGATACATATTGAGTTACATAACCAGCCTTATTCAGTTTAACTAAAAGATTAACTGCTAGAACAGACTTTCCTGTACCAGGACCACCCTCAATTATAAAAACTTGTTTTTGATTTAAGAAAAGCTTCTTCACAACTGACTTTTTTATTGCCTCAAAAACAATTTTCTGATCATCTATTAATTTAAATTCTTCATTTCCATCTAGCATTAATACCAAAGCGTCTTGTAGTGATTTTGATGGTCTTATTCGTCCACCTTCTATACTATACAATATTCTTTTCTGATCTCCCTTAGAGATATACCTTTGTATAAATTCTCTAAGTTTATTTACTTCTCCTTGAGCATAAACTGGAGCTTTATCTAAATAATCCTCATACACGCTGTTTGTTAAAGGATCATCCTTCCTCTTAATATAATTATGTAGATATGCACAAGGATGCAAAGCTATCTTATCTTTTTCTATAGCTTCATTATAGTCTTCTATTGCGCATGCATAAGTCCACGCTTGATAAGATGGGTGTGTTACATTTCTTATACCTTTATTTATATAAGTTTCCACTAAACCATCTTCATCCTCTATAGCATTTAATCTATCCCATTGCTTCAATTCTACAATTATTACATTCCCTTTATTATCATCATCAAATCCTGCTATTATAAAATCTATTCTCATTGATGTTGCCGGAATTCTATATTCAATTGCTACAGAACAATCTTCCGGTATCTCTGGCACATTCAAAGCTTTGTACATATAAAGCATTGAATTTTTCCAAGCATTCTTCTCACTCTCTTTAATTCTGCCTATTTTTTCTCTATAAACCTTTTCTATAACTAAACTAATAGTATCATTATCTACATGTCTCATAAATTCTGCCTTAGTTGCTTCATATACTATCACTTACTCATCCCCTAAATTAAAATTCAGTATATTTCTTACTATTCCCTTTTGATTTTTCTATAGGATATTTCTTTTCATTTTTATTCATTTTATGTTCTATTATCTCTTCAATATCAACATTTAAAGAGTCAGCCATATGTATACAATAAACTAGTACATCTGCTAATTCGTCACATACCTTTTCTTTGTCAAATTTATTATCCCAAAGAAAATTTTCTAAAAGTTCAGAAGCTTCAATGCTTACTGCTTTAGCTAAATTCTCAGGAGTATGAAATTGCGACCAATCCCTATCATCTCTAAAATTTCTTATTCTATTTATTAAATCCTTCATAACAGATTTGTCCTCCCAACTTGATATGCTTCATTGCCTTATGTTGCTATTATATAACATTATTTACAATGAGTTCAACGAAATCCTACAAACTTCAACAGTTTCATACCACTATAAAATCAAAAAGGATTATCAATATCTTTAGCTGATATCAATAATCCTTTTGTGTGAATTAATTCTAAAATGACTCTAATGAAGAACCTTTGATCCTTCTACAGGATTAAGGTGCAAAAAAAAAGTGCCCCATCCCAACAACAATGTCATTAAGTTAAGATGATACACTCAAAGAGTAGAGTATGTAGAAATACATGCCCTGCTTTTTTTTAT
>NZ_JAKGTG010000056.1:0-12006 GCF_022324845.1 Clostridium sp. YIM B02506 | reverse complement strand
ATTTCTATTATATAAAAAATACCTACAGACTAAACACTTTTTTTCATGTGTCCAGTCTATAGGTATCATTTTACGTAAAGCTACTTCTTTTTATTTTATAATAACAGTCTTAAATTCATAAAATGAGTAATGATGAAATGAAAGTGAATATTCAAAAGGCTGTCCGTTATCTAAAAATCCAACCTGTTGAACATCAGCAATAGGATCATTTTCCTCTAAACGCAGATGTTCTATTTCAAAAGGAGTAGCTTTTCTAACATGTATAGTTCTATGAGCACTTTGAATTTTATACCCAAGGGTATCTTCAATATATTCATATAAAGAACCTTCCAAAATAGATTTTTTAAAGTTAGGCATAAGTGCTAGAGGCATATAAGTCTCTTCGATGACAGTAGGTTTGCCATCTATTAATCTTAAACGAATGATTTTGTAAACAAAAGAATCAGGTTCTAATTTAAGTTTTTCACAAATATCCTCATTTGCTGGGATAACTGCAAATTCAATTACTTGGCTAGTAACTTCATGTTTATAATTACTAGCTGTAAGTCCTTCAAACTGACTGGAAAGTAATAATCTTTGAATATCCTTAATCTGTACATCTTTAACAAAGGTACCAGCTCCACGTCTCTTAACAATTAGACCTTCAGCAACAAGCATATCTAAAGCTTTTTTTACAGTCATTTTACTAGCCTTATATTGTTCGCCTAAATCCTTTTCAAAAGGTAATTGTTCATTTGGAATATAAACTTCTTGCAAAATCTTATCTCTTATATCATTAGCAATCTCAACATATTTTAGCATTATGAATCTCCTGATCATATCAAAAGTATATTTATTATGGTTTATATTTATAGTATAACAAAATTTATGAAATAAGAATAGATATTTACCATAAATTTAAAAGTATAGACTTTTATATTAAAAGTATGATATTATTTAACCGTAAAATAATATTTGAACCAAAATATATACTTTTAAGGGGGAAAATAAATGAATTATAAATTTCCAAAAAACTTTTTATGGGGAGCAGCTTCTTCAGGTCCTCAATCAGAAGGAGCTTCAAATAAAGATGGTAAAGGTAAAAACATCTGGGATCACTGGTATGAAATCGATCCAGAAAAGTTTTTTAACCAAGTAGGGCCACAAGATACATCAAATTTTTATAATTTGTACAAAGAAGATATTAAAAGAATGAAAGATATAGGTTTTAACTCTTATAGAACATCAATAACTTGGTCAAGATTAATCCCAGATGGTGATGGCGCGGTTAATGAAAAAGCAGTAGAATTCTATAATAATATTATAGATGAGCTAATAAAAAATGGTATAAAACCAATCATAAACTTATATCACTTTGATATGCCTTTAGCTATGCAAGAAAAAGGCGGCTGGGAAAGTAGAGAAGTAGTAGAAGCTTATGCTAGATATGCACGTAAGTGTTTTGAACTATTCTCTGATAGAGTTAAATATTGGACTACTCATAATGAACCTATAGTTCCAGTAGAAGGCGGATATCTATATCAATTCCATTATCCTTTAGTAACAGATATGAAAAGAGCTGTTCAAGTAGCATATAATACTATGTTATCAAGTGCTAAAGCAGTTGCAGAATTTCATAAGCTAAATGTTGAAGATGGAAAGATAGGAATAATACTTAACCTTACACCTTCTTATCCAAGAGATATAAATAATCCTGATGATGTAAAAGCAGCAAATATTGCAGATTTATTCTTCAATAGAAGCTTTTTAGATCCATCAATATTAGGGGAATATCCTGAGGAATTAATTCAAATTATAAAAGATAACGATATAATTCCAGAAATCCATGAAAATGATCTTGAAGTGATCAAAAATAATACAGTGGATTATTTAGGCGTTAACTATTACCAACCACGTAGAATAAAAGCAAGAGAAAAGGCAGTAGATCCAAGTGAAGCCTTAATGCCAGAAACATTTTTTGATAACTATGAATGGCCAGAACGTAAAATGAATATCTATAGAGGCTGGGAGATATATGAAAAGGCTATCTATGATATAGCAGTAAACATTAAAAATAACTATAAAAACATACCTTGGTATATTTCAGAAAATGGTATGGGAGTTCAAGATGAAGACAGATTTATAGATGAAAATGGAATGGTTCAAGACGATTATAGAATTGAGTTTCTTTTTGAGCACTTAAAATGGCTTCATAAAGGAATAGAGGAAGGATCTAATTGCTTTGGATACCATATGTGGACATTTGTAGATAACTGGTCTTGGACTAATGCATATAAAAATCGATATGGATTCTATAGAGTTGATTTAGATAACAACTTTAAAAGAAGTGTTAAGAAAAGTGGTTTATGGTATAAAAAAGTTGCAGAAAATAATGAGTTAGTTGATTAATATTTCAAAAAATCGGCATTAGTTTTTAATGTCGATTTTTCTGATTTTATGTCATTGTATATCTCTTAAAAACAAAAGTATATATTTTTATGTAATAATATATTGACTTTTAATAAATATGGATATATAATTGTTTTGTAAGCATTTACATCATCTATTAAAAAGGGAGGGATTTTAATATGAAAAAAATTAGATTATTCTGTTCAGCAGGAATGTCAACATCATTATTAGTTAGTAAGATGCAAGAAGCAGCTAAAAGCAAAAACATTGATGTAGATATATTTGCATATCCAGAAGCAGAAGTAAGTGAAAGAGGACAAGAAGCTGACGTAATACTACTTGGACCACAAATAAAATATCGTTTAAATGCGATAAAAGAAATTTATCCAGACAAGCCTGTAGATGTTATAGAAATGAGAATGTACGGGTTAATGGATGGAAACGCAGTATTAGAAAAAGCATTGAAATTATTAGGGTAATAATAAAATTTTTAAAATATAAAAACATTATTTTGGAGGGTTAAATATGAATAAGTTAATTGCTGTTCTGGAAGAAAAAGTTGTGCCAGTAGCTATGAAGATAGGAAATAATGCCTATCTAAATGCAATTAAAAATGCGTTCTTAAGACTTATGCCGCTATCATTAATAGGTGCTATGTTTATACTTATTAACAACGTATTTTTAAACTTTGGGGAAGGAACTTTCTTCTATCAAATGGGTATAAGATTATCAGAAGACACTGTTAAGTCTATTGCTCAATTCCAAAGCATCGGTAACGCTGCTATAAATGGAACAATAGGTATAATGTCATTAATGATACCTTATATGCTAGCTAGTGAAATAGGTAAAAAGAACAATGTTGATGAAGGAGCTACTGGTTTAATGGGTATAGTTTCATTCATAACATTAACACCAGCTGCAATAGGCATTGATTATACAAGCCTAATAAAAGATGGAGTTATAACAATAGATGTAGCATCTAAATTAACTCAATCAGTTGGAGGATTCTCAACATCATTCTTTGGTGGACAAAACGTTATATCAGGTATGCTTATCGGTTTATTTGTTGGAGAACTTTATTCATTTATAGTAAAAAGAGGATGGGTAATAAAAATGCCAGCGAACGTTCCGCCAGCAGTATCTCGTTCTTTCAGTTCATTAATACCAGGATTTATAATTTTAACTATTTTAGGTTCATTGTCAACTATATTATCAAGAAACGGTATGAATTTCCACGATCTTATAATTAAGTTTATAGCTACACCACTAACTAATGCAGGTGGATTAGTAGGAGCTGTATATGTATTCTTCTCAGCATTCTTATGGTTCTTTGGAGTACATGGAGCATTAGCTTTATCAGCGCTAGACAGCCCAGTTATGGGAGTTATGGCACTTCAAAATGTTGACTTATTCCAAAAATATGGATCTGTTGATGCTGCAGTTAAAGCAGGAGAGCATTTCAATATGTGGGCTAAGCCTATGATAGATTCTTATATATTCTTAGGAGGAACTGGAGCAACTTTAGGACTTGTAATAGCTATATTCTTAGCATCAAAACGTCCAGACTGGAGACAAGTTGCGAAGTTTGGTTTACCATCAGGTATATTCCAAATAAACGAACCAATATTATTTGGTCTTCCAATAATACTTAATCCAGTACTATTTATACCATATATAATTGTACAACCTATACTTGCTATAGTTACAACAATCGCATATACAATAGGATTTATTCCTCCAATAACTAACATGGCACCATGGACAATGCCAGTAGGTTTAGGAGCGTTCTTTAACACTAACGGAAGCATAAACGCTATGATACTTGCTTTAGTAAACTTAGCAATAGCTACATTAATATACTTCCCATTTGTAGTTGTAGGTAACAAGGTAGCAGAAAAAGAAAGACAAGAAGCTTTAGATAACCCAGAAGTAACTGCATAATATAAAATCTTAGGAGAATAGGCGTAAGCTGTTCTCCTAAGTTATCTTTTCACAAATATAATTAAAGCATTTAGGAGGAACAATAATGGAAGAATTACAATTAGCAGCATTTCAAATAATAAGTGAAGTAGGTACAGCAAAATCATACATAATGGAAGCTTTAGGCTTTGCAAGAGAAAAGAAGTTAGAAGAAGCTAAAGAAACATTAAAAAAAGCAGAAGAACATTTAAAAGAAGGACACAAAGGTCACTTTGATTTAGTTCAAAAAGAAGCAAGAGGAGAAAAGCTTGAGTTCTCTATATTATTTATGCATGCTGAAGATCAACTGTTAACTACAGCTACATTAAAAGATGTTGTAACAGAAATGATAAACATGTATACAATGATTCACGAAAAATAAGCTATTAATTTAGTCTATTTTAATTTATAATAAGGCTATTGTTTTAAATAAATACTAAATAGACTAAAGGTGGAATTAGATGAGAAACTTAAAAATGATCATACAATATGATGGAACACGCTATAAAGGATGGCAAAGACAGAAGGATAACGACTTAACTATACAAGGAAAATTAGAAAATGTTTTATCTAAAATGACAGGTGAAACTATACAAGTAATAGGTTGCGGAAGAACAGATTCAGGAGTTCATGCTGAGAATTATGTAGCAAACTTCCACACTAATTGCGATTATAGTATCAATACTATAATGGGATATCTATACGACTTTTTGCCAGAAGACATAGTAGTAAAATCTATAAAAGATACTGGTGAGAGATTCCATGCAAGATATAATGTTAAATCAAAAACTTATATTTATAGAATATATAATAGTAAAGTTAGAAATGTTTTTAACAGAAAGTATGTATATCATACTGATGAGAAATTAGATTTAGAAAATATGAGAAAAGGTGCTGAATATTTAATCGGAACTAATGATTTTCAAAGTTTTACTAGTCTAAAACCTAATACCAAATCTACCGTTAGAACTATTAATTATATAGACATAAAAGAAAATGATGGTTTAATAGAAATTGAGGTTAATGGAAATGGATTCTTATTAAATATGGTGAGAATTATTACAGGAACTCTTTTAGAAGTTGCAAAAGGAAAACTTAAACCAGAGGATGTAAAAAGAATTTTAGATGAAAAAAGAAGAGCAGAGGCTGGCCCTATAGCTCAACCTAAAGGATTAATACTAAAAGATGTAACATTTTAATAAAATTAAAGCTATTGTAATTAAATTTGCAATAGCTTTTTTTCTTTTTAAATACTTTTCTATTTTTCTATTTAAGTACTTTTCTATTTAAGTACTTAACTTCTTATTAGACATAACTATCAATTAGAATGACTTTAATGAGGCTTGAGAAGAAGCCTCTACAGTAATAAAGTGCTTAACTTCTTATTAAACATAAATTAAGAAAAATGATTCTAATGGAGCCTGAGAAACGGCTCCTACAGCAATAAAGTGTAACTTTTTATTAAACATAATATAAAAAAATGACTTTAATGAAGCTTGATGATAATGTTCTACTGAATAGTAATGAGAAGGAATTAAATAGATTAAAATGGATAGAATAGTATTGTAATAATGTTATTTAGGAGGAAAAATTATGACAGAGCTTGAAGATGCAATTGAGAAGATAAGAGAATTAGAATGTCCTACTGGGGAAGTAGAGGATCGTGTTGCGGAAATACTTGAAGAGTATGAGGTGGCTGAGGGGAACGATATAATTGTATTAAGAGATGAAAACTATGATACCAATGAAGCTGAGGCATATAGTGCCAAGATTCCAGGAGAAATAGATAAGTCTCTTGTGGTATTATCAAAATCAGGATTAGACGACTATGTTGCTAAGGTTATTGACGTGTACATAGATTAATCCACTTGTTTTATGATATAAGACTGTACTTAAAATCAGATTTAAGTACAGTCTTATTATTTCTAACTAATATGTGCAGCTTTTTTTACCATAGAAATCTCACTTTCGCTTTCGACGGCTTCTAGGCTTTCGTTTAATTTAGCATCAAATAGCATTTTGTATATTTCTATATTTTTTTCATTTCCAACTGGAGCCATGACTACATATTCTTTGGAGTTTATTAGTAATTGGTCAAGTATTGTGTAATCAACTTTTTCTCCATTTTCATCAGTAAAGGTCATTTTTCTTTTTTCGCTCATTTATCTTCACTCCTTAAAAATTATTCAAGTTTATTATTCTCAAATTAAATAAATTAAATTATAAATATTAATGGAAGTTGTTTATTTATTTTAACTTTTTTATAATATACTTATAGAAGACGTGGATATATTTGTAAAAGAGGTGAAGGTATTATGAGTGAAGTTTTATTAAGTGATCCAATAAAAAAATTAGTAGAGAAAATGCAAATAGATGAAATTACTGAATACTATATTTATAGTAAAGTAGCAAAAGGAATAAAAAATGATAATAATAGAAAAGTTCTAGAAAAAATAGCTAATGAAGAAAAAGCTCATAGCTATGTGTGGAAAAAATACACCAATAAAGAAGCTAAACCTAAAAAGTTAAAGGTGTTTTGGTATGTATTAATAAGCAGAATTTTAGGCTTTACTTTTGCTTTAAAACTTTTAGAAAAAGGAGAAGAGGCTGCTGGGATTAATTATGATATTATAGCAAAGGAAATACCTAAAGCAAAGGAGATTGCAGATGATGAGGACAGGCATGAAAAAGAGCTTTTAGGGCTTCTTGATGAGGAAAAACTTAAATACGTAGGCTCTATGGTTCTTGGATTAAATGATGCCTTAGTAGAACTTACTGGAACCTTAGCAGGTTTATCTTTGGCTATTCAAAATACCAGAATAATAGCACTGTCTGGATTGATTACGGGCATTTCAGCAACTTTATCTATGGCATCATCAGAATTTCTTTCTGCAAGATCAGAGGGAAGAAAAGATGCATTAAAGTCTTGTACTTATACAGGAATAGCATATTTGTTTACTGTAATTATATTGATATTACCTTTTTTGCTTTTACCTCCAGAGGATTACTTAGTGGCACTTGGAATAATGATTGCTTCAGTAGTCTTAATAATAGCAGGATTTAATTATTATATTTCAATAGCTAAGGATTTAAAGTTTAAAAGACGTTTTTTAGAAATGACAGGTATAAGCTTAGGTGTTGCAGTTATATCTTTTGGTATTGGGATATTAGTTAAAAAGTTTTTAGGAATTGATATTTAAATATGACACATTTATGTGCAATTATGTTTGGTAAGATTAGATTAAGTATATATGAAGAGGTTAAATAGTATGATAGAGGAAATAGAGGCTAAATCAATTTTAGTTAAAAATAAATATCCAGATCAATGGTTTGGAGTGCAATATACTATGAATATATATAAAGGCTGCCAACATGGTTGTATATATTGTGATTCTAGAAGTGAGTGTTATAGGATAGAAAACTTCGATAATATATTAGTAAAAACAAATGCAGTGGAACTTTTAAAAAATGAATTAGCTAGAAAAAGAATTAAAGGAACCATAGGAACTGGGGCTATGAGTGACCCTTATACTCATGTGGAAAGAAAGTATAAGCTTACTAGAAAAGCATTAGAGGTAATTGCAGACTTTAGATATCCAGTTAATATTGTAACTAAAAGTAATCTAATTTTAAGAGATATTGATTTATTAAAAGAAATAAACAAGATATATGCATCTGTAGCTATAACAATAACAACAGCTGATGATAACTTGGCCAAAAAGATAGAACCTTTTGCATCAAGTCCAACAGAAAGATTTGAGGCTATAGGTATATTATCAGAGCTGGGCATTAATGTGGGTATAACTATGATGCCTATTTTACCATTCATAGAAGATAATGAAGAAAACATCATGGAAATATTGAATATGGCAAAGAAATATGGGGTTAAATATATTTACCCATTTTTTGGAGTAACATTAAGGGATAGACAACGTGATTATTATTATGAGAAACTAGATAAGCTATTTCCTGGAGTGAAGGAAAAGTATCAAAGTCATTATAAAAATTACTATAGCTGTAGGATTGAAAAGTATGAAAAGATAAAGAAGATGTTTTATGATTATTGTAAGATACACGGAATATCTACGGAAATGCCATCTTATTATAAGGAGATATCTTCAACTCAATTAAGTTTTTTAGAGTGAATTTAAAGAAAAAGATTAGCTAATTTAACATCAGCTAATCTTTTTTCTATTTTATATCAGTAAGTTTTATAGTTACATATCCACAATCATCAAGTGTTTTTAATATTCTATTTAATGGAGCATCTTGAGAATATGTATAATTTAGTTGACCATCTTTAATATCAATGTTTATATAATCAAATTCTTTGTATGGATGGTAAAAGAAGCTTGCAAGAGATGAACTTTTGTTGCTTTTAATATTATCTAGTAACTCTTGAACATTGTTGTCTTTTACATAACTTAAAGGTGCTGGAACATATATAGTAGTATTATTCCTAGGACTAACCAAGGGGAGCTTGTTCCATATACCTACGTAAGGTTCATATATATAATCAAAATACTTTTCGAGTATAGATTGTTGATATTCAGTAGCTCTATAATGTGGAGACTCAAAAAACTTATAAGGTATATTTAATGAGTCTGCTGTAGTTATCGCTGAATTTACAATATTTATAACATCCTCTTCTTTAGTATTATGATCTTTTGTAAGTTCAGAACTAACTATGCTCTTCTCATTTCCATATTGATGTGTATAACCATGAAGACCTATAATTCCACCTCTATTTATAATGTAATCTAAGGTATTTATAAATGCAGCATTAGTCATATTAAAATCTTTTAAAAGATCTATATCTACGTTATTTTCAGGATCTTTAAATCTAGGAACCCATGCTATTGAGAAATTTGCATTATTTATATAAAGATTTTGTGCTACCATTTTAAATTTAAGTAAATTATCGCCGTTATATTCTTCACCCACAGAAATATCTTCTAATCTAATTAAAGATATAGTACCATTAGCCTTTGGAATCTTTATCTTCAAATTATCTATAGGGAAAAATGATATTTTATTATTATCAATATCCCAATAACTTATAAAAGAAAATATTTCTTCAATATCAGAAACTGATAAATATTCTGTTTTATGATTAGTTAAAGCTTCACCTCTAAGTCCTACTGTGCCTGCTTTTGAGGATATATTTTTATTTTCTTTTGATACCGTGTATATTTGATTGTTAAATTCTATTGTATACTTATCTCCAAAATAATTATAAACTGCACCTACTGATTCACAAAAATCTTTTATTGATATGTAATATCTTTGTCCTTTTTGAAGAATAGGAGCAGAAAGGTCTAATTTATCATCCTTATAAATTAAATCTACATTATTTACTTTAGATATAGAGGTTATGTCATTAGGAAGAGATGGAATTTTTCTAGATAGTTTACGTTTTTTAAAACTATGTACAAGTTTATCATTTTTTAATGATGTGAGGCTTTTTCCGTCAAACTCTTCAATAAATTTAACTCTCAAATCTGGTTTAAAATAAACATATAAAATAATTACGATTATAGATATTGGAATTAAATAGAGAAATTTTTTTATCATTGGAATTAACTCCTTTTAGTTGATATTACTGAATAACACTATTCTATAATATTAGCTAATATAAACATATAGAAGTAATAAAAAGTTAATGTAAATATAATAAAAAATACTCAATTAATGCAATTGATACATTAATTGAGTATTTTATAGTAGCGATGAAAAAATTCTAGCAATTCCCTCTATAAATTTATCGACTTTTCCTTCATTTTCATATTCTTCTAGAGGAAATTCTCTGCATCTAAGTAAATCATTATTGAAGATATCATCAAGCTCTTTAGTTTTATGCTCATCATAAACCACACAGTTAATTTCATAATTTAAATCATAACTTCTGATATCCATGTTAGCTGTACCTAAAGTAAATAGTTTGCCATCTACAGTCATAGTTTTAGAATGGATAAAAGCTGTTTTATCATAAAAATATACTTTTACGCCACAACGCATCAGTTCTCCTAAATATGTCCTTGAAGCTTTGTTAACTGTAAAGTGGTCTGCTTGCTCCGGGAAAATTATTTTAATATCCACTCCACCTAATGAAGATATTCTTAAAGCATCCATTATACTTTCATTTGGAACAAAATAAGGTGTAGATATATAAATGTTCTTTTTTGCCATTGTTATCATTTTTAACATTCCCTGCATTATTGCTGGAAATTCAGAGTCAGGTCCACTTTTAACTAGTTGCATAAGAACATCATTTTTTACTGAAGTTGCAGGAAAGTATTGATCAAATTCATCATCATAAAAAGAGTATTCGTTATTTGCCTTTTGTATTGTTAAAAAATCATCTAAAAAAACTGCCTGAAGAGCCATAACGAAGTCACCACTAACCATAAGATGAGTATCTCTCCAGTAACCGAATTTACTTTTGCCTAGGTATTCATCTCCGATGTTTATACCACCTAAAAACCCTACCTTTCCATCTATTATGGCTATTTTTCTGTGGTTTCTATAATTTATTTGGGTATTTATAGGGCGTAATAGTGGAGCTAAGAAATAAGAATAAAACACGATGTCAATTCCGTTATCTTTCAAATCTTTTACATAAGACTTTTTCATTTTAGCGCCTACTCTATCTATAATAAATCTAATCCTAACTCCTTCTTTAGCCTTCTTTATAAGGATATCTTTTATTTCATTTCCTATAGTATCACTTTTTACAATATAATACTCTAAATGAATATGATGAGTGGCATTTAGGAGTTGCTCTTTTAAATCATTAAACTTATCCTCTCCATTAGTATAGAATTTGATATCGTTATTTGGAAAGATAGGAGAGTCACTATTATTAGCAAGAAGTTCAATAAGCGGAGTATATTGTTTAAGTTTATATTCCTTTATTATAGGGGTTATTAAATCCTTTATTTCATTAGATATACGATCATTCAATTTATGTATTTTCCAATTTTGTCCTAAGAATATATAAAGAACTAACCCAACAGGAGGGAGTAATAATAAAATTAATAACCAAGCTATTGTTTTTTCGGGCTTTTTTCTTTCTAAAACAACTATAGCAGTACCAACAATAATATTAATGGCCATTATTGCATATGTAATGTAGTTAGTAAAATCTTTCATCTAATTTCCCCCTTCATAGAATATATGATTAATATTATACCAGTTATTTAAATTGTGGTTAAGATATTATTATAATAGTCAAAGATTATTAAATTTGATATAAAATCTCTATACTTTAATCTGGTATTACATATTATTAACATAAATAAGCATTTAATATCAGGTAGGAGAATATTCTTATATGAAGTCATAATTGTATTAAATAAGAAAAAATAAATATAAACATATCCTAGTGTATCAATAATAAAAAAAGCGAGAAAAAATGAGTATTTTGTAGTAATAGGAATTTATATGCGCTAATTTAGTTTTGAAAGGAGGATTTATATGTTTCGTAGATGTTAAGATAAAACACGTCGCAAGTGAAGGCAAACATTTCTTAGTAAGAAATTGATCAACAAAAAATGAAAAAAGTTGTTGACAGGCAAAGAGCTGTGTGATAAGATAACACTTGTCGCTGAGAGAGATTAGCGAAAAAGAAAAAATGGTCTTTGAAAATTAAACAGAGGA